>NZ_QAJB01000238.1:0-6769 GCF_003061325.1 Microbacterium sp. HMWF026 | reverse complement strand
GTCTTCGGGTGGGCGTGGGGGCCGTCCTCCGTTCTTCTCACCACCGTCTTGATCGCGCTGGGGGCGTGGGCGCTCTCGCGGCGACGCCCCTCGGCGCTCGCTTTCGGTCGCGCCGTCCGGCGGAGCATCGTCCCCCTGGCCATCACCGTGGTATTCGGTCTGTTCGTCTTCTGGCGCATGTACATGTCGGTCGTGCCGGGGCCGGAGGCCATCGGACAGCTCCAGGACACGATGTTCCACATCGACGTCGTGCGTTACATCATCGAGAACCAGGACGGCTCATCGGCTCATACCGGCTACATGGACGGTTCGCAGGATGCCTCGGGCTTCTACCCCGCGGGGTGGCACGCCACGGCGGCTCTGCTGGTCGAACTCACCGACATCTCCATCCCCTTGGCGGCCACAACGGTGTCGGCTCTGCTCACGGTGGTCGTCTTTCCTCTCGCGGCCATCACCCTCGCTGTAACCCTGTTCGGTCAGTCGCGACGGATCGTGGCGTGCGTCGGAGTGGCCGCTCAGCTCGTCGGAGCCTTTCCTTGGCGCTTCCTCAGCTGGGGACAGCTCTATTCCAACCTCATGGCGATGTCGCTGCTGTCGGCCGTCATCGCCGGACTGGTGATCCTGCTGCGGTCGTGGTCTTCGTCTCCGATCGCCCAGCGGGCCCTCCTCATCGGGCTGATCGGCGTCTCGATCGTCGGCACCGCGTTGGCTCAGCCGAACACCGTCTTCGCTCTGGTGGTCATCGGATTCGCCTTCATCGTCAACGCGATCGTGATGGGGCCCCGCCCTGTCCGGTGGAAGCTGCTCTGGCTGGCCGCCGTGGTCCTCCTGCTCATCGGCGGGTGGACGCTGCTCTACGTCGCCCCGTTCATGCAGCGGACCGTGACGTGGGTGTGGGACTCCTTCGAGACTCCCGCGCAGGCGTTCGGCGAACTCGTCACCCTCGGCTTCAACGGCGGTCTGGGGCAGTTCGGCCTCGCTGCGCTGATGGTCGTCGGAGGGTGGCTCGTCGTGCGTCGGCGCCCGAACGAGGCGTGGCTCCCCGCCAGCGCCCTGGCTTTCGGTGGCCTGTACGTTTTCTCCGCCGGGAGCGAGGGTCGCGTGCGCGACTTCTTGACGGGGTTCTGGTATCACGACTCCTACCGCCTGGCCGCCCTCGTCGCGATGTTGAGCGTCCCCCTGGTTGGCGTCGCCATGGCGGCGGTTCTGCACCGTCTGCGCCACCGCTTCTCCGGCATCCGAGCCGGTGCGTTCTCGGCCCTCGCGCTGCTCCTGGCGGTGGCGACGGTGTTCATGCCGGGTGCCAGTCAGCAGCGGGAGTGGATCCGTCTCAGCTTCGCCACCGACGATGCCTGGATGATCTCGCCCGCCGAGCGGGAGTTCCTGTCCGAGGTGGCCCAGGTGGTTCCCGACGGCGTCGTCGTGGCCAACAATCCCTATGACGGGTCCGGACTCGCGTACGGTCTCTTCGGCACAGACGTGCTGTTCCCCGCGATGGACGGGAATTGGCTGGGAGAGTGGGATCCCGAGAAGAAGACTGTGTCATCCAAGCTCACGCTCTCGAGCTTCTCGCCCGACGTCTGCGCGGCCGTGGAGGACCTCGGAGTCGTCTACCTTCTGCAGCTCGATGACCGGTGGTACTCGAGCGGGGGGACTCTCCCTGAGTGGTCGGGGCTGCGGGTGGACGGCACCCAGCGGGGCTTCGAACCCGTCCTTAAAGAGGGCGACATGGGGCTATACCGCGTCACCGGGTGCGACTGAGCGATCGCCTCACATCGCGGCGTGGCGGACGGTCAAGACCCCGGTGCCGGTGAGGTGCGCCAGACGGGCTGAGCGGGGCGCATGTCCGGGATGACCGCCTGCCGCTTCGGCGACGTTGCCGCGGACGATGACGAACGCCCCGCGGGCCGAGGAGTCGGGATTGACGCGCTCTGGTCCGCGGGGCGTTGGTCAGGTCGCGGGTGGGATCAGACGGACGGGGGAGCGCTGTAGGTCAGGTAGTTGAGGCGGCTGACCTCGCGACGCGCCTTGAGGACACCGTCGAGGATGAGCCCGATGACGGCGGCCAGCCCCCCGGCGAGCACCACACCGATGGCCAGGATGGCCGACGGCAGGCGCGGAACAAGACCGGTGGTGACGAAATCCGCGATGACCGGTATGCCGACGAGAATCCCGACCAGCGCGAGCAGGGTCGCGACGATACCGTAGAAGAGCATCGGACGCTCGTGCCGGACGAGCTGCGCGATGAGGTTCAGGATGCGGAATCCGTCGTGGTAGGTGCGCAGCTTGCTCTCGCTGCCCTCGGGACGGTCTTTGAAGCCGACGCTCACCTCCGCCTGCGGCACGCGCACGCTCATCGCGTGCACGGTCAGCTCGGTCTCGATCTCGAACTCCCGGGACAGCGCGGGGAAGCTCTTGACGAAGCGCCGCGACATCACTCGATAACCACTGAGCATGTCGGAGACCTCGGAGCCGAAGATGTTTCCCACGAGCCAGTTGAAGCCGCGGTTGCCGAGCGCGTGGCCGGGACGGTAGGCGCTGTTGGTCGTCTCCTGGCGGACACCGAGGATGTGGTCGTAGGGACCCTCCTGCAGCGTGCGGATCATCTCGGGGAGAGCGGCCGCGTCGTAGGTGTCGTCGCCGTCGATCAGGACGTAGATGTCCGCTTCGACGTCGGCGAACGCGCGGCGGACGACGTTGCCTTTGCCCTTGCGCTCCTCGCGGCGCACGACGGCACCCGCCTCGCGGGCCACCTCGGACGTACGGTCGGTGCTCGAGTTGTCGTAGACGTAGATCGTCATCTCGGGGACGGCAGCGCGAAGGTCCCGCACGACGGAAGCAATGGAGAGCTCCTCGTTGTAGCAGGGGACGAGCGCCGCGATGGTGGGGGACGTGGACATGTCCGGACGAACCTCGCGGGTATGATCTGAGCAGATGGAACCTCGGTGGGCAGCCGCCGCCGAAGCCGCATCAGGCTATCACGGTCGCCATATCCGCCCTTCGCCGAGAGGTAGCCATGAGCTCAACATCCCGCGCGCACGCCGCAAAACTGGCATCTTTTCTCGCGATCGGGGGGCTCGCCTTCCTGGTCGACGCGGCCGTCTTCAACCTCCTTGCGTTCTGGGTGACCGGTCGTGGACCGCTGTTCGATCAGCCGTTGATCGCGAAGACCATCGCCATCGTCGTGGCCTCGATCGTGACCTACGTGGGCAACAGGTATTGGACCTTCGGTCGCCGGCGACTGTCGCTGCGGTTCTCGCGGTACGTTGTCTTCGCCCTCCTCAACCTCGCCGCGATCGGCATCCAGCTGGGGTGCCTCGCTTTCTCCCGGAACGTCCTCGGTCTGGAAGGACCGATACCCGACAACATCTCCGGAACGTTGATCGGCCAGGCTCTCGCCACGATCTTCCGCTACCTGACCTACGACCGGCTCGTCTTCCGCGAAGAAGGCGGAGACGCTGACACCATCACGGAGGAAACCGCGTGACCGACCAGATCGTCGATGTCGAAACGACCGGGACCGGCAGGATCCGACCGCGCGACCGACGACGGACGACGGGGGCAGCCGCGACCGTCGTCTTCGCCCTCGTCTCGCTCGTGGTCGGCACGCTCTTCGTTTTAGTTAACCCCCCGTTCTGGGGCAACGACGGGTTGAGCCAGTACGCCCGCGCTTTCCAGATCTCGCACGGTCAGCTCCTGCCCCAGCAGATCGAGTGGGGCGGGAAGGGGGACTCCTACGGTGGGGAGATCCCGTCGTCGGTGTGGGGGCTGTACGGCCACGCGGCCACGGACCTGGGTGCGAACCCGGACGAGCCCGGCCGCTGGATCCTGGAGCCCGAGGAGTACGAGCGACTCGGAGGCGAACGATACGCCGATCCCCAGCGCAACCTGATCTGGTTCTCCAACACCGCTGCGTACTCGCCCGTGCCGTACATCCCGGCGGTCTCGGCATCGTGGATCGCGGAGGGGGCGAACCTGTCGGTCACGAGCGCGCTGCGTCTCATGGCCCTCTTCAGTCTGTTCGCCTACATCGTCCCGGTCGCGGGAGCGCTGTGGGTCCTGCGCCGATCCAAGATGCGCTGGCTCTTCCTCGGCCTGGCGTTGCTTCCGCCGGCCCTGCTGCAGTCGGCGACGATCACCGCCGACGCGTTCACCAACGGTCTGGCCTTCCTGTTCACCGCCCTGTTGGCCAAGACGATGCTCGAGAAACAGGGACTGGGGCGTGTCGAGACGACGTTGCTCTACCTCAGCGCCATCGCGCTGCCCCTGGGAAAACCGTCCTACCTCCTGCTCGCCGCCCTCTTGGCCTTCGCGAGCGTGCGCCGCCTCCGCGGTCGAGCCTGGCTGAAGTGGGGATCGCTGGCGGTGTCGGCCGTCGCCTGGACGGCCTGGTTCCTCGCCACGCGGGGCATCGGGGACGTTCTCGCCTTCTACCGGTCCGACTACGAGACGCGGGAGTTCGGCACGACTCCGATGATCCTGCACACGCTGGGCGACCCCCTCGGCTTCCTCGGCAACGTCGCGCGGACGTTCGTCTACCGCGACAACTTCTTTTTCCTCGACCTCATCGGTTCATCCAACGTCCGGGTTCCGAGCTCCGCCATGCTGGTTGCCGTCATCGGGGTCGTCCTCGCCATCGGATGGCTTCCCCGGTTCTCGGTCGGCCGGCGTACCCGGTGGGGGTGGGTCGCGGTCAGCGTGATCTCGGTCCTGGGACTGTTCGGCACGCTCTACGTCACCTTCACCCCGGTCGGCTTCTACCTCATCGACGGCGTTCAGGGGCGCTACTTCTTCCCCCTCTGGCCTCTACTCGCACTGACCATCGCCCTCTTCTTCCCGCTGCGCTGGCAGGACGGGCCGCGGAGCGAGCGCGTCCTGACCCGGACGGTCTGCACCATCGCGGTCGTGACGCCGGTACTCGCGCTATTCAAGTTCTGGTACGTCGTCTGGATCGGCGCCTGATCAGGAGTTCGCGATCCCGGTGGGGTAAGTTGTTCGAGTTTGGTGAGCGCACGTCGCCGCTCCACGCACAGGAAGTACTGCATCATGGATCTCCTCATCGTCGGCTCCGGCTTCTTCGGACTCACCATCGCCGAACGGGCCGCTGCCGCGGGTCGCAAGGTCACGGTCATCGATCGGCGCCATCACATCGGTGGTAACGCGTACTCGGCGGACGAGCCCGAGACAGGCATCGAGGTGCACCAGTACGGCGCACACCTCTTCCACACCTCCAACCCCACCGTGTGGGAGTACGTCAACCGCTTCACGCAGTTCACGAACTACGTGCACCGCGTCTACACGACGCACAAGAACGTGGTGTTCCCGCTGCCGATCAACCTCGGCACGATCAACCAGTTCTTCCACGCCGCCCACACGCCCGACCAGGCTCGGGCGCTGGTCCAGGAGCTGGCGGGGGAATTCGACGCGAAGAGCGCGACGAACCTCGAAGAGAAGGGCATCGCCCTCATCGGGCGCCCCCTGTACGAGGCATTCATCCGCGATTACACCGCGAAGCAGTGGCAGACCGACCCCAAAGACCTGCCCGCCGAGGTCATCTCCCGCCTGCCCGTCCGTTACACGTACGACAACCGCTACTTCAACGACACGTGGGAGGGTCTCCCCGTCGACGGGTACACCGCCTGGTTGGAGCGCATGGCCGATCACCCGAACATCGACGTGAAGCTGTCGACGGATTACTTCGACGATTCGCAGCCGCTGAACAAGAACGCCACCGTCGGGCAGGTGCCCATCGTCTACACGGGTGCCGTCGACCGCTACTTCGACTACGCCGAGGGTGAGCTCTCGTGGCGCACGCTCGACTTCGAGCAAGAGGTCCTGCCGATCGGCGACTTCCAGGGCACCAGCGTGATGAATTACGCCGACGCCGACGTGCCCTACACGCGCATCCATGAGTTCAAGCACTTCCACCCGGAACGCGCCGACCGCTATCCCGCCGACAAGACCGTCGTCGTCCGCGAGTACTCCCGATTCGCTACGCGTGCCGACGAGCCCTACTACCCCGTCAACACCGCTGACGACCGCGCGGGCCTTCTGGCCTACCGCGAGCTCGCGAAGGGCGAGAAGGATGTGCACTTCGGCGGTCGCCTGGGCACTTACCAGTACCTCGACATGCACATGGCGATCGGGGCGGCGCTGTCGATGTGGAACAACCAGCTGGCGTGATGAGGCGCTTCGCGACCATCGGCATCCTGCTGCTCGCGTCGGCGAGCGCGGGATGCGCCGGGGTCGTCGCACCCGATTCGTCGCCGCCGTCCGGAACACCGACCGGGAGTCCGACGTCGGTCGTGACGCCGCGGAGCGTGTTCGTCGTGGGCGACTCGAACTCGACGGGGTTCCGGGGCACCCTAGCGGAGGGGCTCGACGCGGGCGAGGCCTGGGCGGCCGCGCTGCCCGACAGTTTCTTCCCGATCGTTCAGGGCTGGGCTCGGGACGGTGCGACCACCGCCGACATGCGGCAGGCGGTGCGCGCCGGCGCTCGGGCTGATGTGCTGCTGATCATGGCTGGGACGAACGACCTGATCGCAGGCCTAGCGGCCGACGCCATCCTCGCCCACGTCGCCGACATCGCCGACGGCGTCGAGTCGCCGACCGTCGTCCTTCTCGCCGTCGCGCCCCTCGATGCGCTCGCCTCGGAGGCGGCGGTATTGAACGACGCGTTCGAGTCCCTCGCGCGTGAGAACGGGTGGGACTTCCTGGACCCGTGGGCGGGGATGCGTCGAGGCGACGGCACGTGGATCGCTTCCTGGAC
>NZ_QAJB01000023.1:0-11453 GCF_003061325.1 Microbacterium sp. HMWF026 | reverse complement strand
GCGCGGCGGCGGGGGATCGGGTACTGTAGAGCTCAAGCCAAAGACCGTCGGTCATCGTCGTGCTCGCATGTCGATCGAAGCGTCTGCTGAAAAGCAGGGGACCTACGCAGGTAAACGAAACTCTTACGAGCTCCGTGCGCCTGCGCCGGAGCTCTTCTTTTTTGTCCGGACCCCGGTGTCTTCGGCCGGCGCCCCGCCTCCGCGGAGCGCCTCGTTCACACAAGGAGTGGCCATGGCGCAGAAGGATGCATCGGTCGCCGAGCTCACGAAGAACTTCGAGAACTCGACCGCCGTTCTGCTGACCGAGTACCGCGGTCTGACGGTTGCCCAGCTCAAGCAGCTGCGCAACGACATCCGTCAGGACGCGGATTACGCCGTGGTGAAGAACACGCTGACCAAGATCGCCGCGAACAACGCGGGGGTCACGGGACTGGACGACGAGCTCAAGGGCCCGTCTGCCATCGCGTTCGTGCACGGCGACCCTGTCGCCGTCGCGAAGAGCCTGCGTGCCTTCGCCAAGGCTAACCCTCAGCTCGTGGTGAAGGGCGGCTACTTCGATGGCGCCCCCCTGTCCGCGGATGAGGTCAACAAGCTCGCCGATCTCGAAAGCCGTGAAGTCCTGCTGGCGAAGCTCGCCGGTGCGATGAAGGCGACGATGACCAAGGCGGCATACGTCTTCCAGGCGCTTCCGTCGAAGGCCGTTCGCACGGTCGACGCGCTGCGCGAGAAGCAGGACACCGCGGCCTGACCCGGCCCGGCTGATTAACCCGATCAAGGAGATACAACATGGCTAAGCTCAGCACCGAAGAGCTGCTCGACGCGTTCAAGGAGCTCACGCTCATCGAGCTGTCCGAGTTCGTCAAGGCGTTCGAGGAGACCTTCGACGTCACCGCCGCCGCCCCCGTGGCCGTGGCCGCAGCCGGCGCTGCCGGTGGCGCCCCCGCCGAAGAGGTCGAGGAGAAGGACTCGTTCGACGTCGTCCTCGAGGCCGCCGGTGACAAGAAGATCCAGGTCATCAAGGTCGTCCGCGAGCTCACCTCGCTCGGCCTCGGCGAGGCCAAGGCCGTCGTCGACGGTGCCCCCAAGGCCGTGCTCGAGGGCGCGAACAAGGAGACCGCCGAGAAGGCCAAGGCTGCCCTCGAGGAGGCCGGCGCCTCGGTGACCCTGAAGTAATTTCAGCAACACCGTCGCTTTCCGCGATACCGAAGACCCGGATGCCACTGGCATCCGGGTCTTCGTCGTTTCCGGGCCTCGATGTCGATGGGGGAGGGCAGGTCGAACAGGAGCTGGGACGCGGTGTCACCCGATGAGGGACCGATGTTCACCGGATCGAAATAAAGAAGTCTGGGAAAAGGGTATGTGGATCGTTTACGGTCGTTGAGACCCCCCGTCGATCCCCCCACCTCCGACGTCGCCTTGCGCACGCCGGTCCCTGGAGACCCATGCCTTCCGCTGCTTCGCGCGTGCCCGCACGCCGTTTCACGACCGCACTGAGCGCCGCTCTCGGCGTCGCTCTGCTCGGATCCGCTCTCGTCCCGCTTCCGGCTTCGGCCGCGGTCGGTTCGAAGGTGGTGATCAACGAGGCCTACTTGAAGGGTGGGAGCGCGAACGCGTTCTACACGAACAAGTTCGTCGAGCTCTACAACGCCGGCGACACCGCTCAGGACCTGAGCGGCTGGTCGCTGCAGTACCGTGCCGCCACGTCGACGACGGCGCCCAACGCCGCCAACACCCTGCCGCTGACCGGATCGATCGCCGCGGGCGGGTATTACCTCATCGGCCTGACGAGCAATGGTGAGAACGGCGCCCCCCTGCCGACGGCCGACATCACGAGCACCGGCCTCAACCCCGGGGGTGAGCGCGGACAGCTGGTCCTCGCCAACGTCGCCGAGTCGCTCGCCCTCCCGGCGGGCAACGTCTCGGACGGTCGCGTGGTCGACTTCCTCGGGTACGGCACCGCCACCACCTTCGAGACGGCGGCAGCCGCGGTCACCGGTGGCAACAGCACCCCCAACGCTCTCGTGCGCACCGGCTTCGCCGACACGAACGACAACTCCGCCGACTTCACGAACACCACGACGGTGACCCCCCAGGGCTCGGGCGGCTCCACTCCCGCGCCGACCCAGAGCCCTAGCGCTTCGCCGTCGCCGACGCAGAGCGCCAGCCCCTCGCCCACGACCGCCCCCACCCCGGGGGTCGTCACGCCGATCCGCGACATCCAGGGCACCGGCGCCACCACCCCCCTCGCGGGACAGACGGTCACGACGCGCGGCGTCGTCACGGCCGCCTACCCCACGGGCGGGTACAACGGCTTCTTCATCCAGACCCCGGGCACCGGGGGAGTCCTCGACCCCGCCACGCACCGCGCCTCGGACGCCGTCTTCGTCTACGGATCCGCCGCGACCGCGAAGGTGAAGATCGGCGAGCACGTCGAGGTGACGGGAACGGCGGGCGAGTTCTCGGGTCAGACGCAGATCACGACGGATGCCGCCTCGGTCACCGTCCTGACCGAGCAGGCCGAGGCCGTGACCCCGGCGCAGGTGTCGTGGCCCAAGACCGACGAGGAGCGCGAGCGCTTCGAGGGAATGCTCCTCGCGCCGCAGGGCGACTTCACCGTCACCAACAGCTACTCGACCAACCAGTACGCCGAGGTGGGGCTCGCCGCGGGCACGACGCCGCTGCGCACGCCCACCGACGTCGCGCGTCCCGACTCCCCGGAGTACGTCGCCGCGGTGGCCGACAACAACGCGCGCGCCGTCATCCTCGACGATGGTGCGTCCATCAACTTCTTGAACAGGGCGAACCAGGGCATCCCCCTGCCCTACCTCTCGCTGACCGAGCCGGTCCGCGTGGGCGCGCCCGTGACGTTCACCGGGCCCGTCATCCTGGACTACCGCAACAACGCGTGGAAGTTCCAGCCGACGACCCAGCTGACCGTCGACAACGCCGAGACGGTCCAGCCGGCAACCTTCGCGAACACTCGCACTGCGGCGCCCGCTGCGGTGGGCGGCACCGTGAAGATCTCGAGCTTCAACGTGCTGAACTACTTCACCACGACGGCCGAGAGCGTCGGCTGCACCTCGACGTACAAGGACCGCGAGGGAAACCCCGTCACCGCCGACACGTGCCCCGCCCCGGGCCCGCGCGGTGCCGCGGACGCCGCGAACCTGAAGCGTCAGCAGGACAAGATCGTCGCCGCGGTCAACGGCCTGGGCGCGGACGTGGTCTCGCTCGAAGAGATCGAGAACTCCGCGAAGTTCGGAAAGGACCGCGATGCGGCCCTGTCGACGCTGGTCGGCGCGCTGAACGCCGCGGCCGGTTCGGAGCAGTGGGCCTTCGTGCCCTCGCCCGCCGCACTGCCGGCCACCGAGGACGTCATCCGCACCGCCTTCATCTACAAGAAGGCCGTCGTCGCCCCCGTCGGCGACAGCGTGATCCTGGACGATGCGGCGTTCCGCAATGCCCGCCAGCCGCTCGCCCAGGCCTTCGCCCCGGTCGGCTCGCCGGATGCCAAGATCCTCGCGATCGTCAACCACTTCAAGTCGAAGGGCGACAGCAACCCCAAGGCCACCGGCGACAACGCCAACGGCATCCAGGGCGCCTTCAACGGCGACCGCGTCCGTCAGGCCGACGCTCTCGGGAAGTTCGCGCAGGACCGTGCCGCGGCCGTGGGCACCGAGGACGTCTTCCTGCTGGGCGACTTCAACTCCTACGCGCAGGAGGACCCGATCGAGAAGCTGCGCCAGTACGGCTTCGAGACGCTGGAGGCGGGAACGGGCAAGTACTCGTACTCGTTCAGCGGGCAGTCGGGTTCGCTCGACCACGTCCTCGGATCCGCCTCGGCGCGCGAGCTCGTCACGGGTACCGACATCTGGAACATCAACGCCGTCGAGGCGCTGGCCCTGGAGTACAGCCGCTACAACTACAACGCGACGAACTTCTACGACGCCTCGCCGTACCGCTCCAGCGATCACGACCCGGTGGTCGTGGGTCTCGACCTGGGCGACACCGTCACCCCGATCAACCTCGTCGGCATCAACGACTTCCACGGTCGCATCGACGCCAACACGGTGAAGTTCGCGGGAACGGTCGAGCAGCTGCGCGCCGAGTACGGTGACGCCAACTCGCTGTTCCTCTCGAACGGTGACAACATCGGCGCCTCGGTCTTCGCCTCGTCGTACTTCGAGGACGAGCCCACCATCGACGTGCTGAACGCGCTCGACCTGGCGGCCTCGGCGACGGGCAACCACGAGTTCGACCAGGGCGCCACCGACCTGACCGGTCGCGTCTCGGACCGCGCCGACTTCCCCTACCTCGCCGCGAACGTGTTCAAGGACGGCAAGCCCCTGCTGCCCGAGTACGCGATCTTCGAGGTCGACGGCGTGCGCGTCGGCGTCATCGGAGCCATCACGGAGTCGACCCCGACGCTGGTCACGCCCTCCGGCATCCAGGGGATCGAGTTCCGCGAGCCGGTCGCCGAGGTCAACCGTGTCGTCGCCGAGATCGACGACCAGGTCGACGTCATCGTCGCGCAGTACCACGAGGGCTCCGGCACCGGGCAGAAGACCACGACCATCGAGCAGGCCGTCGCGGCGGGAGGCCCGTTCGCCGACATCGTGAACGAGACCTCTCCCGAGGTGGATGCCATCTTCACCGGTCACACGCACCAGCTCTACGCGTGGGACGCTCCGATCCCGGGACGCGAGGGCACCCGCCCGATCGTCCAGACCGGGAGCTACGGCGAGAACGTCGGTCAGATCGTCCTCGACGTCGACCGTGACGGCGACGTCGTAAACTACACCGCTCGCAACGTCGCTCGTCTCGTCCCGGCCGACAAGCAGACGGCCGCGCAGCTCGACACGCAGCTGATCGACACCTACCCCCGTGTGAAGGAGGTGTCCGAGATCGTCGCCGACGCCCGCCAGCGGGCCGACGTCGTCGGCCAGCAGCCCGTGGGCAAGGTCACCGCCGACATCACGACGGCCTTCAGCGGCGGTTCGTACGTCGACGGGGTCTACACCGGCGGTACCCGCGGCGACCGCACCAAGCAGTCCGCCCTCGGCGGCCTCGTCGCCGACGCCCTGCTGGATTCGCTCTCGGATGCCGACCGCGGCGGCGCGGAGGTGTCGTTCGTCAACGCGGGCGGTCTGCGCGAGGAACTGCTCTACGGCACCGACGGCGTCATCACGCTCGCCGAGGCGAACGCGGTGCTGCCGTTCCTGAACAACCTGTGGACCACCACGCTCACGGGTGACCAGCTGCGACGCGTCCTCGAGCAGCAGTGGGGCGACTTCGCCCAGCGCAAGGACGCGGCGAACCTGTCGCTCGGTGTCTCGGAGAACCTCCGCTACACCTACGACGCCTCGCGTCCGGCGGGCCAGCGCATCACCGGCATCTGGATCGACGGCGCCGCCGTCGACCCGGCCCACGGGTACCGCGTCGGTTCGTTCAACTTCCTGCTCGGCGGCGGTGACAGCTTCTCGGTCTTCGCCCAGGGCACCGACACCCGCGACTCGGGGCTCATCGACCGCGACGCGTGGATCGCCTACCTCGACGAGAACAAGGACCCGGGCCTGAGCCCCGACTTCACGGCACGGGGTGTGCAGGTCTCGACCCTCGCGCAGCCCGTCGCGGCGGGCTCGGACGTCAGCGTGACGGTCTCGAACCTCGACCTCACCTCGCTCGGGGCGCCGGCCAACACCTCCCTCGACGCCTCGTTCGGCGCGGCGGTGGCCTCGACCCGCGTCGCCGATCTCGTCGCCCCCACGGCGAACGCCTCGGCCCTGGCCGCCCCGGCGGCCAGGAGCGTCGCCGTCGTCGACGGCTCGGCGACGGTGACCGTGGGCGTTCCCGCGGACGCCAGCGGAACCCTGCAGCTGCGCCTGACGGCCCAGCCCACGGGGACGGCCGTGACGGTTCCGGTACAGGTCGCCGTCGCCGGTGACGGTGCGGGTACGCCCGGCGCCGGTGCCGGTCAGGGTGGCACGGGCCAGGACGGCGTGGGTCAGAACGGCACGGGCCAGAACGGCACGGGTCAGAACGGCTCCGGCGGGGCGGGCTCGAGCACCGGAGCGCTGCCGGTGACCGGTTCCGACACCGCGTGGATGGGTGCGGGCGTGCTCGCGGCCCTCGCGCTGCTGGGACTCGGACTGGTGGCCCGCCGACGGGCGACACGTCAGCTCGACTGATCGAGGAACATCGGAAGACCCCGGATGCCACGGCATCCGGGGTCTTCCGCGTTCGAGCCCGTCCTCAGTTCGACGCGCGCGGGGGAGCGGTCGAGGTGCGCACGACGAGACGCGTGTCGGCCTCGGTGCGCCACGACGGCTCACCCGTGCCCTCGATCATCGAGACCAGGATGCGCGTCGCCTCGACCCCCTGGGCCTCGGGGAACTGCTCGATGGTGGTGAGCGAGAACATCTCGGCGTAATCGTGGCCGTCGATCCCCACGACGCTGAGCTCGGTGGGCACCGAGATGCCCATGCGGCGGGCGGCGATGATGACCCCGATCGCGACCTCGTCGCACGCGGCGACCACCCCGGTGGGGCGCGACGCCGCATCGGCGAGGAAGGATGCCGCCGCGGCATAGGCGTCGGTGATGGTGAGGGTCGAGGGGACGTTGCGGATGCGCACGGCGAGGCCGTGGTCGTTCATCGCGTTGCGGTAGCCGATCGAGCGTTCGTCGACGTCCTTGGCCGGGGCGTCCGTCGGGGGCGTGCTGCCCACGAAAGCGATGTCGGTGTGGCCGAGGGCGATGAGGTGCTGCGTGATGATGCGCGTGATGGCGATGTTGTCGAGGCCGAGCGTGGGGACGCCCGTCAGGGCGTTGCCGATGCTGACGACCGGTTTGCCGATGTTGGCGAGGCGTTCCAGGTCGGCGTCGTCGGGCTCGAGGGCGACCGCGATGATGCCGTCGAATCGCTTGCGGGCGAGATAGGTCGAGTACAGGCTCTCGCGGTCGTTCGATCCGGGCTCGGCGACGTACAGCGTGACGTCGTAGCCCAGGGGGATGAGCGTGCGCTCCACGCCCTCCACGATCGAACCGAAGTACCAGCGGTTGACCTTGGGCACGATGAGGGCGATCGTCCGGGTGCGTCCGGTCGCCAGACTCACCGCGCTCGTCGAGGGTACGTAGCCCAGCGACGTCGCGGCATCGGTGACGCGTCGGCGCGTGTCGTCCGAGACGTAGCCGCCGCCCGTGAGAGCGCGGCTCGCCGTCGACTTGGAGACGCCGGCCAGGCGTGCCACATCGGCGATTCCGCTCATGCGTGATCTTTCTCGTCCCGCGTCGACGTCCGTGTCGACGTCGAAGAAGAGTATCCGATATTCCACAATCCTGGAACCGGTCCCGGGCCGTTTCGTCGTGCTTTTCGCGCGTATTTTCGCCCGTTATCGGTCCGTAACATGACACCGGTTGCGATGATTCGGAATTGCCTCTACGGTTACCTGGAATCGGTTCCCTACGGATCCGGTGCACCACAGAACTCAAAGAGGAGAGACCACATGGGTATGTCACAGCGGACCCGCCTGCTGGCGCCCGTCGGACTGCTGGCGGTCGGTGCGATCGCCCTCGCGGGCTGCGCCGAGGGCGACAGCAGCGGATCGAGCGGCTCAGGCGGCGGCGAGACCACGGTCCGCATCGCCGGCGGTATCACCGGCACCGAGGCCGACGCGCTGAACCAGAGCTTCGAGCAGTTCACCGCGGACACGGGCATCAAGGTCGTCTACACCGGCGACAAGAGCTTCGAAGGCAACATCGTCACCAAGGTGTCCGGTGGAGACGCCCCCGACATCGCGATCGTCCCCCAGCCGGGTCTGCTCAAGACCCTCATCGGCACCGGCGAGGTGCAGAAGGCGTCCGACGCCGTCTCGTCGAACGTCGACGAGTACTGGGGCGAGGACTGGAAGTCCTACGGCACCGAGGACGGCACGTTCTACGCCGCCCCGATGCTCGCCAACCTCAAGGGCTACGTCTGGTACTCGCCGGCGAAGTTCAAGGAGTGGGGCGTCGAGGTGCCCAAGACCCTCGACGAGCTCATGACCCTCACCCAGACGATCCAGCAGAAGACCGGCGCCGCTCCGTGGTGCGCGGGCTTCGCGTCCGACGCCGCCTCGGGCTGGCCCGGAACCGACTGGGTCGAGGACATGGTCCTGCGCCTGTCGGGTCCCGACACGTACGACAAGTGGGTCGCCAACGAGGTCAAGTTCACCGACCCCGAGATCAAGCAGGCCTTCGACGCGGTGGGCGACATCCTGCTCAACCCGAACTACGTCAACGCCGGCTTCGGCGATGTCCGCAGCATCAACTCGACCGCGTTCGCCGACGTGGCCGCCAAGGTCGCCGACGGCAGCTGCCCGATGACGCACCAGGCGTCGTTCCTGTCGGCCAACTTCCTGACGGTGACCAACGCCGCCGGCCAGACGCCCACGATCGCGCCCGACGGCGACGTCTACGCGTTCCTGACCCCGGGCGTCACCGAGGGCGAGCTCGCGGTCGAGGGTGGCGGCGAGTTCGTCGCGGCCTTCTCCGAGGACGAGAACGTGCAGAAGGTCGTGGAGTTCATGTCCACCCCCGAGTTCGCGGACGCCCGCGTCAAGCTCGGCGGCGTGATCTCGGCCAACAAGGGCGCCGACCCGTCGCTGGCCTCCAGCGAATTCCTCACCGAGGCGATGAAGACGCTGCAGGACCCGAAGACCACGCTCCGCTTCGACGCGTCGGACCTCATGCCGGCCACCGTCGGCGCCGGTTCGTTCTGGAAGGGCATGGTCAGCTGGATCGACGGCACGCCGACCGACCAGGTGCTCAGCGACATCCAGGCCGGGTACGACAACTAATTCACCCGATCACTGATGGGCCGTCCGCGACGCGGGCGGCCCATCAGGTCCATACTTCTATTCCGCCCCACGCACCACGCGGGCACTCATCGATGAGCACGAAGGCGTGTTCGGGAGGGACGTCATGACCGATATCAAGAACGCGGAGACGACGCCGTCGGCGTCGCCGCCGCCGTCCCGCGGTCAGGAGGTGCGCCCGCGACGCGGGTCCGCTTCCACCCGGCGGACCACGCTGCTGGTGGTCCTGGTGGGGCTCATCCTCGTGGTGGCGCTCTTCCTCTTCATGGTCACGCGGGCTCCCGCCGAGACCAAGCCCACCACCCTCGGCTTCTCGCTGAACAGCTTCTTCATCTGGCTCGGCGGCCTGAGCCCGATCGTGCAGATCCCGCTCGTGCTCGTCGTCTTCGGCGCCGTCGTGGGTCTGCTGCTGCTCCTCATCGAGTACGCCCCGCGCTCGGGCAAGGGCTACTTCTGGCTCCGCCTGATCGCGTGCTTCGCGATCCCCGTGCTGGCGTTCATGCTGCTGCGGCCCTACCAGAACGCCGTCGTCTACGTTCTCGGCATCGCGGTGATCCTCGGCGCGATCCTCTTCTACGCCGACTACCGCTCCCGCCAGGGCGCCGGGTACCTCTTCCAGCTGGTCCTCTTCGCCGCCCCGGCCGCGATCCTGCTGCTGATCGGCCTGGTCTACCCGGCCATCACCACCTTCTTCCAGTCGTTCTTCGACAAGACGGGCGACAACTTCGTCGGTCTCGAGAACTACATCTGGACCTTCACCAACCCCGAGGGGTTCTGGTCGGTCATCAACACCCTCATCTGGGTGCTGCTCGCCCCGACCATCGCCACCGCGATCGGCCTGGCCTACGCGGTCTTCATCGATCGGGCCGCGGGAGAGAAGTACCTCAAGGTGCTGATCTTCATGCCGTTCGCGATCTCGTTCGTCGGCGCCGGCATCATCTGGAAGTTCGTCTACGACTTCCGTCAGGGCGACCAGCTCGGCATCCTGAACGCCATCGTCACCGCGTTCGGGGGCCAGCCGATCTCGTGGCTGTCGGCCGCGCCGCTGGTCAACACGCTGCTGCTAGTCGTCGTCTTCATCTGGAGCCAGACGGGTCTGGCGATGGTCATCCTCTCGGCGGCGATCAAGGCGGTGCCGCCGGAGCAGAACGAGGCCGCCGAGCTCGACGGCGCGAGCGCCTGGGAGCGGTTCATCAACGTCACCGTCCCCGGCATCCGCTCGTCCCTCATCGTCGTGCTGACCACGATCGCCATCGGCGCCCTGAAGATCTACGACATCGTCGCCGTCATGACCGGCGGTCGCAACGACTCGACCGTGCTCGCCTTCGAGATGGTCAACCAGCAGCAGCGGTTCCAGAGCTACGGGCACTCCGCCGCTCTGGCCGTCGTGCTGTTCCTGTTCGTGCTGCCGCTGATCATCTTCAACGTGCGCCAGATCCGGAAGCAGAGGGAAGTGCGATGACCACCTCCACCGTGGTGCTCGAGCCCACCACCGACACCCGCTCGGCCCGTCAGGTCGCCCGCGACACCCGCAAGCACGAGGCGATGGCGCGCAAGCGCCTGACCTCGAAGGGGGCGACGATCGCCGCGATCGTCATCGCGTTCTTCTGGACGATCCCGACGTTCGGTCTGTTCATCACGTCGTTCCGACCGGGCTCGGACACGCAGTCCACCGGCTGGTGGACGGTGTTCACCGACCCGTCGTTCACGCTCGAGAACTACCGTCTCGCGCTGACGTCGGGTGGGACCGCCCTGACCCTCGCGCAGTCGTTCCTGAACTCGCTGGCCATCACCATCCCGGTGGTGCTGTTCGCCCTTGCGGTCGCCTCGCTCATCGCGTACGCATTCGCGTGGATCGACTTCAAGGGCCGGAACTTCTTCTTCATCTTCATCTTCGCGTTGCAGATCGTGCCTCTGCAGATGGCCCTCGTGCCGCTGCTGAGCCTGTTCTCGCGCGGGCTGACGATCAACGACGTCACGATCTTCCCGGGCTTCGATCTGCGCGGCGTGGAGCACAGCTTCGCGACGGTGTGGATCGCGCACGTGATCTTCGCGATGCCGCTGGCGATCTTCCTGCTGCACAACTTCATCGCCGAAATCCCGGCCGAGGTCATCGAGGCCGCGCGCGTCGACGGTGCCGGGCACGGGCAGATCTTCTTCCGCCTCATCCTGCCGCTCGCGGCGCCCGCGCTGGCGTCGTTCGCGGTGCTGGAGTTCATCTGGGTGTGGAACGACCTGCTGGTGGCGACGATCTTCGCGCCATCGTCATCGCTCCCGCTGACGCAGTCGTTGAACTCGCTGTCGGGCACCTGGGGCGACCAGTGGTTCCTGCAGTCCGCGGGAACGTTCATCTCGATCCTGGTTCCGCTGATCGTGTTCTTCCTGCTGCAGCGCTTCTTCGTGCGCGGTCTGCTGGCCGGAGCCACGAAGGGCTGAACCTTCCACGAAGAGGGGGCGCGGCATCCGCACGGATGTCGCGCCCCTTCTTCGTCGTTCCCGAGGCGCCCCTTCCGCGATAAACGCCATCCCTGCCGAGACACGCGCTGAGGCGGCGTGTCTCGGCAGGAACGGCGTTTATCGGAGGGATGCCGGCGGCCGGG
>NZ_QAJB01000237.1:0-9402 GCF_003061325.1 Microbacterium sp. HMWF026 | reverse complement strand
CACCCGCACCCGCCCGGCGTCAAGCGTCCGGGCCGGCGGATCGGGGTTCGCGACACTGGCCCTATGCGCGTGCTCCACATCATCTCGTCCCCCCGCCACGACGGCGCCTCGGTCACGATCGCCTCGGCCCTGATCGATGCGCTGCGGGAACGGCATCCGGACATCGATGTCGACACGCTCGACGTGTGGCGCGAGGAGCTTCCCGAGTTCGACGAGCGCGTGATCGCGGCCAAATACAAGTGGGTCGATCAGGAACCGCTGGATGCCGTCGAGTCGCGCGCCTGGGCGAAGATCGACGACCTGGCCCGCCGCTTCCGCGAGGCCGACCGCATCGTCCTCGGCGTGCCGATGTGGAACTGGTCGATCCCCTACAAGCTGAAGCAGCTGATCGACCTCGCCGCGCAGCGGAACCTGCTTTTCACCTACGACGGCGTTCACTTCGGTCCCGCCGTGGACGTCGCGCGCGCCGACGTCGTCTTCGTCCGGGGCCAGTACTACGGCGAGGACGGGCCGACGCCGGGATCCGTCTTCGACCACCAGGTGGCCTTCGTCGAGTTCTTCCTGCGGACCATCGGGGTGCACGACGTGCGGTCGTTGATCGTCGACCGCACCTGGGATCCCGCCGCAGAAGAAGCCATCGCCGACGGTGTCGCGCGGGCGCGGCGACTGGCCGCGGCCGACTGAGCCGCCACGACGAGGGGTGCCCCGGCCGCGTCCGCGACCGGGGCACCCCTCGAGCACGACGTCAGGCGTCGCCACCCGCCGTCCGGCGACGGCGCTTCATCGCCGCGCCGATCAGCAGCGCCAGCAGACCCAGCACGAGCGCACCGCCCGACACCGCGCCCCCGGTCACCGCGAGGGGCGACGGCGCGCCGCCGGTCGAGGAGCCCGGGCCGGCCGAGGCTCCCGGTGCGGGAACGGTACTTCCTCCGCCCCCGGGCGTCGCCGCCGCGCGGATCTCGACCGCGACCGCGGCCTCGACGCCGCCGATCCGGGCGACGATGCGGTGCGAGCCGGCGGCGTCGGCGGGGAGCGTCACGCTCACGCGGAACGCCCCCACGGCGTCGGTGCGCACGGCACCCAGCTCGACCGGGGTCGAGTGCAGCTCGATCACGCCGTCCGCCTCGACCGGCCACCCCGTTCCCGAGACGGTGATCACGCCGCCCGCGACCAGATCGCCCGTGACCGAGAGGGTCGGCGCGCCCGCCTCGGCACCGATCGACGTCGATCCGACGCCGCTGACGTTGCCGGCGACGTCGACCGCGCGGTACGCCACGGTCGCGGCGCCCCCGCCCACCGAGACGCTCGCCTCGGCGCCCTCGACGGTCGTCCACGTCGCCGTGTCGCCGACGCGGTACTCGATGCGGGCTGCACCGGATGCCGCGTCGTCGGCCGCGAGACGCACCGTGCGGGCCGCGTCGTCGACGTCGGCCGTGACCGACGGGGCGGTGCGGTCGATGCGCACGGCTACCTTCGCCGACGGCGAGACGTTGCCGGCGGCGTCGGTCGCGCGGAACGCGAGGTTCCACGACCCCTCGGCCGGCGTGACCGCTCCCGTGTACGCAGCCCAGGTCGCGCCGTCGTCCGTGCTCACCTCGAGACGGGGAGCGGCGTCGACGTCGTCGGTCGCGGTCGCCGTGACCGACGGCTGCGTGACGTACCAGCCCGCCGCCCCGTCGGGGGCGGTCGGCGCGGTCGCCACCGACACCGTCGGCGCCTGGGTGTCCGCCACACGGGTGTGCATGCGCAGGAACGTCACCGAGTAGGGCGCGAAGGTCCGCGTGAAGGTGCCGGCGACCTCGACGCGCGAGGTCTGCGGCGCCACGGGGGTCTCGGTGGCGGTGTTCAGCGCCCCCGGCGCCGCCTGCAGCACGGTCATGTCGGCGGTCGGCTGCACGGCGATCCCGCCGAGGTCGACCTTCGTCACCGCCTCCTTCGCCTGCGCGTTGACGACCTTGAGGATGACATCGCCGGTGGCCTCGTCACGGGTCATGACCTGGGCGAAGGGCTCGAGCGCGGTGTTGGTGAACCGGCCCTGCTCGACCCCATCGGCGAAGAGGGTGACGTCGGCGCCGCGCACCTGGATGCGCAGGTCGTAGGTGCGCCCGGTCTGGATGTTCGGCGTGCCGGTATCGGTGACGATCGACTTCGCCCCGCCGACGGCCTTCTCGACGACGCTGCGGGTGTTGCCCCAGCCGCCGAGGTTCCACCACAGGTAGTCGGCCGAGCCCTTGACCCCGAACCCGACGAGGAAGCCCTCGGCACCGGCGAGCTTGGTCGCCTTGAGGGACACGTCGTAGTCGGTCGCCTCGAGGGCGGGACCGGCGACCAGGGTGTTGTTCGCCGTCGTCGACGACTGCACGTAGCTGCCGTCGGCGGCGGACCACGAGCCGGCGTCGGACAGCTTCGACCACCCGACGTCATCCTTGTCGGCGAAGTCGTCCGAGAACAACGTCCGTCCGTCGGGGGTGGTGACCTTCACGTCGTCGTAGCGCGCCGAGGTGCTCCACGTCGACAGCCCGACAGCGCCCGTGAGGGCGGTGGATGCCAGGTCACCGCCGGCCGTGGTCGGAACGACCCGGTCACCGGTGTTGTGCATGAACAGCTTCTGCACCTCGTAGTTGGCCGAACCCCACACCTGGTCGCGGTCGAACCAGATCAGGTCGGGACGCCACTGCGTGCTGCTCTGATCGGCCAGCAGCGGCGCGTACGAGGCCATCTCGACCACGTCGGCGTTGCGCTCGAGGCCCGTCATGTAGGCCGCCTCCGAGAGTGCGTTGAAGAAGCGGTTGTCGCGAGAGGCGTACTCGCCGATCCACACCTTCGGTCCGTTGCGGTCGTAGGAGTCGTAGCGGGTGTTGTGCGAGAGGAACCAGGACGGGTCGCGGTAGTAGTGCTCGTCGACCATGTCGACGTTCTCGGCCCTGTTCTGCTGCCAGTGCTTCTCGAAGGTGGCGCCCTCGGCGTCGGGCCCCGAGTTGCTGATGAGGATCATGTCGGGGTACACCGCCTCGATGGCATCCCGGAACTTCGTGAAGTTGGCCATGAAGGCCTCGGGGTAGTTCTCCTCGTTGCCGATCTCGATGCGGTCCAGGCCGAAGGGTGCCGGGTGGCCCATGTCGGCGCGGAGCTTGCCCCACGTGGTGTCGACGCCCCCGTTGGCGAACTCGATGAGGTCGAGCGTGTCCTGGATGTGACGCTGCAGCAGAGCGGGGTCGGTCGGCTGGAGAGGCTGGCCGCAGCCGTTCATCAGGGCGGGCACGTCGGGGACGGGCTTGGCGCCGATGTCCTCGGCGAACTGGAAGTACTCGTAGTACCCCAGACCCAGCGACTGGTTGTAGCCCCAGAAGTTGGCGTTGGTCGCGCGGGTCTCGACCGGCCCGACGCTGTCCTTCCACTGGTACGACCGCGCGCGCTCGTAGCCCGAGTCGACCGAGTAGTCCTCGTGGCTGTTGACGTTGACGATGCACCCGCCCGGGAACCGCACGAACTTCGGGTGCAGGTCCGCGATCTTCTGCGCGATGTCCTTGCGCAGTCCGTTCTCGCGCCCCTTGAACGTGTCGCGCGGGAACACCGACACCTCGTCGAGGCGCAGGGTGCCGCCACCGGCGGCCTGGACGAGCACGCGGGCGGCGTCGGTGGTGGCGGATGCCGTGACCTCGCCCTCGTACTTCACCCACCCGTCGCCGCCGACCGTGGCCGCGAACGGCTGCGACAGCGCGGTGCCGTCGGCGGCGCGCAGGACGATCGACACCGGGGTGCCCGTCGCCGCGGTCGTGCGCGCCCAGAACGACACGTCGTAGACGCCGTCCTTCGTCAACGCCACACCGGTGTCGAAGCCGGCGTTCTCGACGCCGAAGGTCCCGGCGCCGCCGGCGAGGTCGAGCTGCAAATAGGTGCGGTTGCGCTCGTTCAGACGCGCGGCGTCGTCGACGGGCTTCGCGGAGCCGGTCCCGCCGTTCAGCCCCACGGGCGTCCACGCGGTCATGCCGGTGAAGGCCCCGTTGTCGACCGGGAGGAACTCGAACGAGCGGTTGCGCACGAGCTCCGCGTACAGACCGCCGTCGGCGGCGTTGTTGATGTCCTCGAAGAAGACGCCGTACATCGCGTCGTCGATCTCGGCGCCCTGCGCCGACGGATCGGCGGTGATCGAGAAGTCGGCCGTCTCGTCCGTGGGGTACGCGGCGAGCAGACGCTGCTGCTCGGCGGCGCTGATGGGCAGGACGGTGCCGTGGCGGGGACGCGCGGGGAGCGTGGCATCCAGGACCGAGGTCCAGTCACCCGACGCGATGTCGCGGGTCTCGAACATCAGGTAGCCCTGGCCGCCGTGATAGCTCGGCTGGTCGATGAGCATGAACCAGTGGCCGGGTTCGGCGTTGTCCTCGAAGACCGTCGGTCCCTCGCCGTTGGTGAAGGTCCCGCCCCAGGGGTTGGGCTGCCCGACGCCGATCTGCTCCTTGACGAGCTGCCAGCCCGGAGCCGAGGTGGTCGTGGGCAGCGCGCCGACGACGGTGGCGGTCAGGTCGGTCGAGCGCTCCTGACGGACGGTCATGGATGCCTCGTCCTTGAGGAAGCGGTAGTAGGTCGCGCCGTCGCGCACGACGGTCGCGTCGATCGTGCCCTTGCCGGCTCCGCGCTGGACGTCGATCCACGGCTGCGGCTCGCTGAACGTGACGAAGTCCCGGGTGGTGACCATCATCATGCGGTTGTAGCTGTCGGCGGCCCGGCGTCCGGCGGTCGCGGCGCTGGGGTACAGGTTCGACGCCCAGTAGACGACGTACTCGCCGCGCTCGGCGTCCCACGTGGCCTCGGGGGCCCAGGTGTTGCCGGCCAGGGCGCTCGAGACGGTGACCTGGCGCAGCGGGCTCCACGTGACCAGGTCGTCGGACTGCCAGACGTTCAGCTTGCGACTGCCGACCTCCTGCGCACGACCGAAGTCGCCGTTGTAGAGGTCGAACATGTTGAGGTCGGTCGACAGCATGTAGAAGCGGTCCCCGTCGGGCGAGCGCATCACGAACGGGTCGCGGATGCCCTTCTCGCCCTGGTCCGAGCTCAGCACGGGGGTGCCGTCATTGAGCGTCAGCCAGCTCTTGGGGTCATCGCCGCGCGTGGTGGCGAAGGAGATCTCCTCGTCGGTCGTGGTGCTCTCGCCGGTGAAGAAGGGGAAGAAGTAGGCGCCCATGTCCTGCGGCGCCGGCAGGGGCTGCACCGTCAGGGTGAGCGTGCGGGTGGCGGTCACGGCGTCCTTGGCGACCGTCGCGGTGACCTGGACGGTCGCGGCATCCTCGCCCGCGGCGGGGCGGGTGACCTCGCCGGTGGTCGTCACGATGCTCTCGTCGCCGGACGCCCACGAGACGGTCGTGCCGTTCGCGCCGGTGGTGGGCAGGGTGACGTTGCCGCGCACGTCGTCGGCGCCGGGGATGTCCAGCGCTGCGGCCGCGGCATCCACCTCCTCCTGGTTCGAGGGCGCTCCCTCGGCCACGAGCGCCTTCACGTCGTCGTCGGTCAGGGCGCCGTCGTAGATGGCGACGTCGCGCACGCCGCCCTTCCAGACGCGGTCGGGGTAGGACGAACGGCCGATGTAGCCCACGAGACCGGCCCCGAAGTCGGCGACGGTGCGGGTGGTGGCGACGGTGCCGATCTTCGTGTCGTCGAGGTAGGAGGTGATCGAGGAGGGGGTGATGACGGTGGTGTACAGCGCCCACTCCCCGGTGGCCGCGGGACCCGGGATGCCCCGGGACGGATCGGTCGGCGCGATCCCGCGCTCGAGGGTCCAGGGCTGCGCCGAGACCGGCCCGTCGGTGAGCACCGACTTGACCTGACCGGCCGGGTTGGACGGGTTCAGCAGCCAGTACTGCGCGGGGAGGTTCTCGGTGGTGCCGAAGAACATCGCCGCCTGGTTGCCCGCTCCGGTGCGGTCCTGCAGCCACGCCGAGACCGTCACGGTGCTGCGTCCGTCGAAGAGGCCCGTGGGCAGCTCGACGTAGGCCGCCGACGACCCGTTCGCCCCTCCCGGCAGCGAGAGAGCGTCGCCCTCGACCGTCGCCCCGGTACCGCGCAGCGTGGCGTCGTGGCCGTGTCCCGAGGCATCGGGGACGGTCGTGCCGCTGAGGCCGGCGAAGTCGTACGACGCGAGCGGCGTCGGCAGCGGATCCGCGGATGCCGCGACGGCGGGGACGAGTCCGCTCAGGACGACCGCCGTGGCCGCGAGCAACGACCCCGCGCGGCGGAACGGCCGACGGGCGCTCCGGTTCTCGGAAAGGGGCAGCACCATACTCGTCCTCCTCGACGATGGGTGTCCGGCGGGGGCCGGGTGAAGTCCGTGCGCGAATGTGAGCGCTCACTATGCGTCATCTTGGATTTCACTGAGAAGCATGTCAAGTGACTGCGGAGGACAGATGTCATTCACCCGTCCGCGGTGTGAGGCCTCACATCCCTCCGACCGCGCCGGACCGCGCGGCGGGCGTCGACCGCATTGCTACTGTCGGTTCGCCCGCACCCACCAGGAGGAACCGTGGCCGTCACCTTCACCGACATGCCCCTCGAGCTGCTGCGCGCCTACCGCCCCGAGCTGCCCGCCCCCGCGGACCTCGACGCGTTCTGGGCGGACACCCTGGCGATGTCGCGTGCCGCCGCCCGGCCGAGCGCGCTCCGCGCGATCGAGGGGCCCGTGCGCGCGCTGCAGGTGCACGACCTGACGTTCACCGGTTTCGCGGGAGACGAGATCCGCGCCTGGGTCACGCGGCCGCACGGCGATGAGGTCCTGCCGGCAGTCGTGGAGTTCATCGGCTACGGCGGCGGGCGCGGCCTCCCCGGCGAGCGCATCAACTGGGCCGCCGCCGGCTACGTGCACGTGGTGATGGACACGCGGGGCCAGGGGTCGGTCTGGAGCCTCGGCGACACCCCCGACCCCCACGGTTCGGCGGCCGCCCACCCGGGCGTCATGACCCGCGGCATCCTCTCGCCCGAGGACTACTACTACCGTCGGCTGTTCACCGACGCCGTCCGTCTCGTCGATGAGGTGCGCGCGTTGCCGGGTGTGGATGCCGATCGCATCGCGGTCACCGGCGGCAGCCAGGGTGGCGGCACCGCGATCGCCGCGGCGGCGCTCTCGGGCGACGCGGTCGCCGCGGTGCTGCCCGACGTGCCGTTCCTCTGCGACTTCCCGAATGCGATCGTGCGCACCCCCTCGGCGCCGTTCACCGAGATCACGCGCTACCTGGCCGTGCACCGCGACGAGGCGGACCGGGTGCTGCGGACCCTCTCGTACGTCGACGGGGCGATCCTGGCGCGGCGCATCACCGCGCCGGCGCTGTTCTCGGTCGCCCTGATGGACGATGTCGTGCTGCCCTCGGGCGTCTTCGCGGCGTTCCACGCGCTCGCCTCCGACGATGCCGAGATCGAGGTGTACCCCTACAACGGGCACGAGGGCGGGGGCCACCGCCAGTGGATTACGCAGGTGGCCTGGCTCGACGCCCGGTTCGGTCGCTGACCGTCCGGCGCTACCCCCAGACGCTCGGCGCCGGGCGCCGCGTCGACGGCAGGGCCGACCCCTCGGCCCAGTCGTGCACCCACTGCTCGATATCGGGCAGTCCTTCAGGACGCCCCACGGCTGCGAAGAGCTCGTCGTGCGGCACCGTGCCGCCGGACCGGCGCAGGATGCGGGCGCGGATGACGGCGCGGGCGTAGATCTCGTCGCCGACGAGGGCGCGGTGCTCGAGGTACACCGCCCGATCGTCGTGGCCGATGAGCCGCGTCTCGAGGACGAAGCGCTGCCCGAGGTCGAGGGAGCGGCGGAAGGTGATGGTCTCGGCCGCGACCACGGCGTACCAGCGCTGGGCGGTCATCGCGCGCAGCAGGCCCGTGCGGGTGAGCAGGTCCCACCGACCGAGGTCGAACAGCGACAGATACCGGCCGTTGTTCATGTGGCGCAGCAGGTCGATGTCGGTCGGCAGCACCCGGATGCGCATCCGCGCGACGGTGTTCGGATCGAGGGCACCTTCGCGCCGCAGGCGGAGGCGGGCACGGAAGAGCACGAGGAGCGTGCGCCAGAGGACGTTCACGAGGGCCGAGCGTAGCGATCCGACCACGGAACGGCGATTGCGTTGTGCACGATCGACAAGGGGCCCCGCGGCGGATATACCGCATCGGGGCGCCGTTCGTCGCCGATTTCACCCGCGCCGGACCCGCGCGTAGAGTCGCGCCATGACTGCGGAAACCCGAACCGACATCGTCGTCCGTCCGGTGCGTGATGTGGATGCCGAGGCCCTCGGCCGCGTGCACGCCACCTGCTGGCACGAGACCTACGACCACCTGATCAGCAAGGCGGCCCTCGAGGCCGTCTCTCCCCGTCGCCTCGCCGAGCTGTGGACCCACTGGGCCGCCCAGGGCGACGACTTCCGGATGCACGCCGCGCTCGTCGGGGGCGAGATCGTCGGCTTCGTCGGCTCGGGACCCGCGCGCGACGACGACGCCCCGCGCGAGCGCGAGCTCTACTTCATCTACCTGCTCGACGCGTTCCACGGCACCGGGATCGGCCAGCAGCTGTTCGACGCCGCCGTCGAGGACGGCGAGGGACTGTACCTGTGGGTCGCGGACGACAACCCCCGCGCTCACCGCTTCTACACGCGCAACGGCTTCTCGCTCGACGGCGCCTCGCAGACGCAGCCGTTCCTGGGCGAGGAGCTCACCGAGGTGCGCTTCGTCCGCTGACGTGCTGCAGATCTGGGCCCTCGACGGCATCCCCGAGATCACCCCGCGAGATGACCTCGTCGGGGTGATCCTCGATGCCGTCGCGGCTCACCCGGCCGAGGGGTCGGCCTTGCGCGACGGCGACATCGTCGTCGTCACCAGCAAGGTCGTCTCGAAGGCCGAGGGTCGCATCATCCGGGCCGTCGATCGCGAGGACGCCATCACGCGCGAGACGGTGCGGCTGGTGGCATCCCGCACCTCCCCCTCGGGGCACGTCACGCGCATCGTCGAGAACCCCTTGGGCATCGTCTCGGCCGCGGCCGGCGTCGATGCCAGCAACACCCCCGAGGGCACCGTGCTGCTGCTGCCCGTCGACCCCGACGCCTCGGCCCGCGCCCTCGCGACCGGGCTGCGCGCCGCGACGGGCGCGCACGTCGGCGTCCTGATCACCGACACGCTGGGCCGCGCGTGGCGGGAGGGCCAGACGGACCACGCGATCGGGGCCGGTGGCATCCACGTCTTCGAGGACCTGCGGGGCACGACGGATGCCGAGGGCCGCCCCCTGGTGGTGACCCTGCCGTGCGTGGCCGACGAACTGGCCGCAGCCACCGACCTGGTCAAGGTCAAGGGCAAGGCGTCGCGCCGCCCCGTGGCGATCGTCCGCGGACGCGGCGACCTGGTGGGCGACCTCGACCTGCCGGGGGCGCGGTC
>NZ_QAJB01000236.1:0-8333 GCF_003061325.1 Microbacterium sp. HMWF026 | reverse complement strand
CGTTCGTACTCGCACCTCGGCGAGGGCGTCGATCGCCGGCAGCACGCGCGTGGCGAACACCGCCGCGTCGGCGTCGCGCAGCGTGGCGGCGGCGGTGAGCGCGAGATCGGATGCCGCGGCCCACGCTGCCTCGACACGGGCGGCGACCTCGGCCCGGGCGTCCGCCTCGTCCGGCGTGCCGGTCTGTGTACCCGGCCAGTCGACGCGTTCGCCGCCCGGGTACGTCCAGGCGAGGGAGTAGGCCACCTGATCGCCCTCGTACGCGACCTCGACCGCCAGCACCGGCCGCGACGGTGGCGGTGGCGGCACCCCGGGCCCGACGACGAGGGGCGTGCGCCGCGCCAGGGTGGGGTACGCCTCGGCGAGAAATTCCTCGGCGTCGGAGGCCGGGATGTCGACCGCGGCCCCGAGCAGCCTCGGCAAGGGGTCGGGCAGGTCGGCGGGCGCGAGAACGATCGGGACGGGGTCGACGTCGAGGGCGTAGGCGAACAGCCCCGACGCGCCCATGGGTCGGGCGTGCGCGGCATCCACGGGGTCGTCGTCGATGCGCACCGCGGCGGACAGGCGCAGAGCGCCGTCCGGCGCCCGGTCGATCGCCAGACGCGCGGTGGCCTCGCCAGCGAGGCGGACGCTCTGCTGCGGGTGCATCGCGACGAGCGGGATGCCGAGCCC
This sequence comes from Microbacterium sp. HMWF026, assembly GCF_003061325.1. Taxonomy (NCBI): domain Bacteria; kingdom Bacillati; phylum Actinomycetota; class Actinomycetes; order Micrococcales; family Microbacteriaceae; genus Microbacterium; species Microbacterium sp. HMWF026. The sequence goes on along the minus strand of NZ_QAJB01000236.1, from coordinate 7,661 downwards.
CCGCGCCGCGGCCAGGTGCGGCCAGAGCAGGGGCGCGTCGACCGTGTCGAGGGCGAGCGTGTCGCCCGACGCCGCGAACGCCCCCGTCGTGCGCAGCGCCTGCGCGATCGCGTGCAGTTCCGCGAACCACCGCGCGTGCGCCGGGTTGAATCTGCCCGTCGAGCGACGGACGGCGTCCCACGTGGCATCCGCCTTGATCCAGGCCTCGCGCGCGCCCTGGACGAGCGGCCGGGCGACCAGCTGCAGATCGTCCTGGCGTCGGGCGAGTGCGCGCGCGGTGACGGCGATCACCGCGCGGGCACCCCAGCGGGCGGGGTCGTAGGCGTCGCGCTGCCGGAGCTCGATGCCCAGGGCGAGCGCGTCGTACGCGCGGGCGGGGCCGCCCGCGACCAGGTCGCGCCAGGACGTCACGGGGAGATCCTGCCCGAGACCTGCGACATCGCGGGCGCGGGCGTCGTCACGCGGCCGGACATGTCGGCCTCCCCCGTTCGCCGGACGCCGGCGCGCTGCCGGGCGTGCCGACAGAGCCGCGGGCACCCCGTACACGCGACGACGCGGCCGCCGACGAGAAGTCGGGGCCGCGTCGGAGCACGTCGATCGGCGTCAGGACGAGCGCGCGATCCGTGCCAGCACGCCGTGCACGAACGAAGCGGAGTCGTCGGTCGAGAACTCCTTGGCGAGTTCGACCGCCTCGTCGATCGCGACAGCGGTGGGCACCTCGTCGTTGTAGAGGATCTCCCACGCGCCGATGCGCAGCAGCGCACGGTCGACCGCGGGCATGCGCTGCAGCGACCAGTCCTTGGAGAACGTGGTGATCTGCTCGTCGATCGCGTCGCGGTTGTCGATGACGCCATCGACGATGTCGCGGGCGTACAGCCAGGACGCCTGACGATCGGGCTCGGACGCCGCGCGCTTAGCCTCGGTGGCCAGCATGATCGGCAGTTCTTCACCGCGCACATCGGCCTGGAAGAGGATGTCGAGGGCGCGCTTGCGCGCCTTGGTGCGGGCGCTCAAGGTCAGCTGATGCGGCCGAGGTACTCGCCGGTGCGAGTGTCGACCTTGATCTTGGTGCCGGTTTCGAGGAACAGCGGGACCTGCATCTCGTAGCCGGTCTCGACGGTCGCGGGCTTGGTGCCGGCCGACGAGCGGTCGCCCTGCAGACCCGGCTCGGTGTAGGTGACCTCGAGCACGACGGACGGCGGCATCTCGATGTAGAGGGGGTTGCCGTTGTTCAACGCGATCTGCACCTGCTGGTTCTCGAGCAGGAAGTTGGCGGCGTCACCGACGGTGGCCGCACCGACGGTGAGCTGGTCGTAGTCGGCGACGTCCATGAAGACGAAGCCCTCGCCGTCGTTGTAGAGGTACGTGAAGTCGCGGCGGTCGACGTTCTCGGTCTCGATCTTGGCGCCGGCGTTGAAGGTCTTGTCGACGACCTTGCCGCTCATGACGTTCTTGAGCTTCGTGCGGACGAACGCGCCGCCCTTGCCGGGCTTGACGTGCTGGAACTCCACGACGCTCCAGAGCTGACCGTCGATGTTCAGGACGACGCCGTTCTTGATGTCTGCGGTGGATGCCATGAGTGCCGATATTCCGTTTCGTGAGTCGAAGTGGGGCGAGAGCCCGACGTCTGAGTCTACGCGATCCCCGCCGTCAGCCGTCGGCGCGGCCCGAGACGACCTCGACGAGCAAGTCGACGGCGCGGGCGTACCCGGGCACGCCCTCGCCGATGACGTGCACGACCGCGACGTCCTCGATGTACGAGAAGTGCCGGAACTCCTCGCGTTCCTTGATGTTCGAGATGTGCACCTCGGCCACCGGCAGATCGACGGATGCCAGGGCGTCCCGCAGGGCGACCGAGGTGTGCGTGAGTCCTCCGGCGTTGATCACGATGCCGGCGCAGTCGAGACGGGCGGCGTGGATGGCGTCGATGAGCACGCCCTCGTGATTGCTCTGGATCGCGCGCACCTCGACACCGTGGCGGTGGGCGGCCTCGGCCGTGACGCGCTCGACGTCGGCCAGGGTGTCGCGGCCGTAGATCTCGGGCTGACGCGTGCCGAGCAGGTTGAGGTTGGGGCCGTTGACGAGCAGCAGTCGGCGGGGCGTGGTCATGTCCCGCACGCTATCAGCGTCGTCCCGGCGCGCCGAGGCGCACGGGGGCGGTGCCCGCCTCACCCGGCGGACGAGCCGTCGCGCTCGAGGAACGAGTGCGGGGATGGGCTTCGGGGCAGCCCGGAACTCGGAGACGCGCGCGGAACTCGGAGAATCGCGCGGGAACCATCCGAGTTCGGTGCGATAATCCGAGCCTCGGCGCCGTGTGGGGCGCGGGCGCGGAAGGAACCCCGCCCCGCCTCAGAGTGTGCGCAGAGAAAGGCTCATCGCGAGCTCGGGCCCGATCGGACCGGTGAACTCCTCGCCGCGCCGCCCGCGGCTCGTTCGTCCCAGAACGCCGGGTCGCGATCGCGCTCCTGCTCGTACGTGGTCAGGAAGGCGATGGATGCCGCCGGGTCGCTCACCGCGCGAAGCCTCAGCTCGCGCACGCGCGCGCCCTCTCCGGCTCGAACGCGGCGGACGGTGACACCCGCGGCGCTCACGAGGCGCTCCGGATCACGCACCGACCTCTTGGTAGGCCGCGAACAGCAGCGACTCGTCGGGGGCCTGCAGCACGGTGGGGCGGGCGAGGTCGTCGAGCACGATGAAGCGCAGCATGCTGCCGCGGCTCTTCTTGTCGCGCTGCATCGTGGCTTTGAGCGTCTGGAACGCCCCCGCGCGGTAGGTCGTGGGCAGTCCGAGCGACTCGAGCACGGTGCGGTGGCGCTGGGCGACGTCGTCCGAAAGACGCCCGGCCAGTCGGGACAGCTCGGCAGCGAACACCATGCCCACCGAGATCGCCGCACCGTGACGCCAGCGGTACCGCTCGGCGTGCTCGATGGCGTGGCCGAGCGTGTGGCCGTAGTTGAGCACCTCGCGCAGGCCGGCCTCGCGCAGGTCCTCGCCGACGACGCGCGCCTTCATGTCGATCGCGAGCTCGACGCACCGGCGGAACGCGTCGCCGCGCGGGTCGACGATCCCGGTCGGGTCGGCCTCGATCAGATCCAGGATCTCGGGATGCCAGATGAAGCCCGCCTTGACCACCTCGGCGAAACCGGCCGTCGCCTCGTTCTTCGACAGCGTGTCGAGCAGGTCGAGGTCGCACACCACGGCGATGGGGGGCCAGAACGCGCCGACGAGGTTCTTGCCCTCGGCGGTGTTGATCCCCGTCTTGCCGCCGACAGCGGCATCCACCATTCCCAGGACCGTGGTGGGCACTTGCACCAGGGCGACCCCGCGCAGCCAGGTGGCGGCCACGAAACCGGCGAGGTCGGTGACCGCTCCCCCGCCGAAGCCGATGACGACGTCGGTGCGGGTGAAGTCGGCCTGACCCATGACCTGCCAGCAGAACGCGGCGACCTCGACGCGCTTGCCCTGCTCGGCGTCGGGGATCTCGGCCAGCAGCACCTGTCGGTCGCCCATGAGCTGGGCGCGCAGAGCCTCGGCCTGCTTCGCGAGCGTCGGCGGGTGCACGACGAGCACCTTCTGCGCGGCGGCCGGGAGCTTCTCGCCCAGGGCGGCGAGCAGACCGCGGCCGACGGTGATGTCGTACCCGGGGTCTCCGGCGACGCTGATGGTGGTGGTCTCGCTCATGGTTTCTCCTCGACCCCGGCGCTGCGCGCCCAGGTCACGATGTCGTCGACGACGCGGGACAGGGGTCCCGACGACGTGTCGAAGGCGATGTCGGCGGTCGCCTCGTAGAGCGGGCGCCGCTCTTCGTAGATGCGCCGCCAGCGTTCGGCGGGGTCCTCTCCGCCCAGCAGCGGGCGGTCGTCGCCGTGGATCCGGGATGCCACGACGTTCGGCGCGACGGTCAACAGCACCACGTGGTGGGCCGCCAGGCGGTCGCGCGTCAGCGGGTCGAGCACCGCTCCTCCCCCGAGGGCGACGACGCCGCCGCGGGCGAGCGCTTCGACGACGGCATCCCTCTCGAGAGAGCGGAAGTGCGCCTCGCCGTGGGCGGAGAACAGGTCGCGGATGGGACCGTGATCGCGCACCACGATCTTGTCGGTATCGCTGAACGACGCGCCCAGGGCGCGCGCGACGCGGCGTCCGACGCTCGTCTTGCCCGCACCCATCGGCCCGATGAGCACGATCGCGGCGCGCTCGGGCGCGGAAGCCCCACCGTGCTCGGGCGCGGCATCAGCGGCGGGGGCGTCGCTCGGCACCCGCTCAGGCGAGGTCATGCGCGAGCAGCGCGGCGTCCGACGCGTCGGTCGAGCGCAGGGTCTCGGGCAGGTTCGCCAGGTAGGTCTCGAGGTTGCGACGCGTCTCGGCGACGTTGTCGCCTCCGAACTTCTCGAGCACGGCATCCGCGAGGGTCACCGCGACCATGGCCTCGGCGACGACACCCGAGGCGGGCACCGCGCACACGTCGGAGCGCTGGTGGTGGGCGGCCGCGGTGTCGCCGGTGGCGACGTCGACGGTGCGCAGAGCCTTGGGGATCGTCGCGATCGGCTTCATGCCCGCGCGCACGCGCAGCACGGTACCGGTCGACATCCCGCCCTCGGTTCCGCCCGCGCGGTCGGAGGATCGCGTGATCCCGTCGGCGGTGGCGAACAGTTCGTCGTGCGCCTGCGAACCGCGGCGGGTGGTGGTGAGGAAGCCGTCGCCGACCTCGACGCCCTTGATCGCCTGGATGCTCATGAGCGCCTGGGCGAGCCGCGCGTCGAGACGGCGGTCCCACTGCACGTGCGAGCCGAGTCCCGGCGGCAGACCGTAGGCGAGCACCTCGACGATGCCGCCCAGGGTGTCGCCGGCCTTCTTGGCGTCGTCGACCTCGGCGACCATCGCGGCGCTCGTGTCGGCGTGGAAGCACCGCAGCGGGTCGGCGTCGAGACGGTCGACGTCGTCGGGCGTGGGGAGCTCCGCGTCGTCGGGGACGCGCACGGGACCGATCGACAGGGTGTGGCTGACCAGACGGATGCCGAGCTCGCTCAGGAACGAGCGCGCGATCGCGCCGAGGGCCACGCGGGCCGCGGTCTCGCGGGCCGAGGCGCGCTCGAGGATCGGACGAGCCTCGTCGAAGCCGTACTTCTGCATGCCGACGAGGTCGGCGTGGCCGGGACGCGGGCGCGTCAGAGCGGCGCCGCGTCCGCGCGAACGGTCAGACAGCTCGACGGGCTCGGGGCTCATGACCTCGGTCCACTTGGGCCACTCGGTGTTGCCGATGCGCAGGGCGATCGGGCTGCCGATGGTGAAGCCGTGCACGATGCCGGTCGAGAGGCTCAGCTCGTCCTCTTCGAACTTCATGCGCGAGCCGCGGCCGTAGCCCAGACGGCGGCGCGCGAGTTCGGCGCGGATCTGGGCCGAAGAGACGGGGACGCCGGCCGGCATCCCCTCCATGAGGGCGATCAGTTCGGGGCCGTGGGACTCGCCGGCGGTGAGGACGCGAAGCATGCCCCTAGTCTCCCATGAGCGCGGTGCGCATCGCGGCCAGCACCTCGGCCTCGCGCGCGAGCGGGACCGTCGGGTCGGCGCCGACGAACACCCGCACCTGCAGGAGGGCCTGATGCAGCAGCATCCGCAGCCCGTCGTGCGCGGCCACGCCGGCGCGGTCCCAGGCCCGCGCGAGCGGGGTCGGCCATCCGCCGTAGACGACGTCGACGAGGGGTCCCGAGGTGGATGCCAGCACCCCGGCGATCGCGCCCAGGTCGGTTCCGCCGGGCAGGGCGGCGATCGTCGCGTCGACGGTGACGGGGTCCGGGTCGTCGATCGCCGCGACGCGCACATCCACATCGAGGAGGGGACCGAGCGCCGCGAGGGCGGCGGCGGCCTCGGGTCGGCGCGCACGCACCTCGACCTCGCCCGCGCCCGCGCGTACCGCCGACACGACGGCGGAGGTCGCCGTGGCCCCCGCGCCGAGCACCCGCACGCGGGCGGGGCGACGGACGCCGACCTCGTCGAGGGCCCGGGCGAGCCCTCCGACATCGGTGTTGAATCCGTGCGGGCCGCCGTCGGTCAGCAGGTAGGTGTTGACCGCACCGGTCAGGCGCGCGTCGTCGTCGAGCGTCACGGCTCGCGCCGCGGCGACGTGCTTGAGCGGCATGGTCAACGACAGGCCGCGCCAGGCGGCATCCAGGCCCGCGATCTCGACGTCGAAACGCGTGTCGTCGACCTCGCGTCGGTCGTACTCCCAGTCCAGGCCGAGCACGCCGTATGCGGCGGAATGCAGCCGGGGCGACCGCGAATGCGCGATCGGATCGCCCCAGACGGCCAGGCGGGTGGTGCCGGTCAGCATCCGCCGTCGGGGTTCTCGCGGCACCATGCCTGGAACTGCTCGACGGCCTTCAGCTGGTCGGCGTACGTCGTCGAGAAGACGGTCTCGCCGGTGGCGAGGTTGACCGTCGTGAAGTAGTACCAGGTGCCGTCCACGGGCTTCATGGCCGCGTCGATCGCCAGGTCGCCGGGGTTGGCGATCGGGCCGATCGGCAGGCCCGGGCGGATGTACGTGTTCCACGGGTTGTCGCTCGTGAGGGCGTTCTCGGACGACGACGACGATCCGGCATCCAACTCCCCCGCTCCGTACTGCGCGGTGGAGTCCATCTGCAGCAGGCCGTGGGTTTCGTCGTTGTCGGGCTGGAGGCGGTTCTCGATTACGCGCGAGACCTTGTAGAAGTCCTCGCTGCTGCGCGCTTCGCGCTCGATGATCGACGCGATGATGAGGATGCGTTCCCGGTCCGCCTCGGGCACGCCCGCGGTGTCGAGCGACTGCACGGTGCGCTGCACCATGCGCTCGATGACCTGCTGCGCGGTGACGCCCTCGTCGAAGTCGTAGGTGGCGGGGAAGATCCAGCCCTCGAGCGTCGAGGCGGGCACGCCGTACTGCGAGGGGTCGGCGGTGGCGGCGTCGAGGTCAGCGCGCGGGATGCCGATCTGCTCCGAGATGACGTCGAGCGACTGCTTCAGCGTCAGGCCCTCGCGCAGCTGCACGGTGTAGTTCAGGCGGTTCTCGGGGTTGCGCAGCGCCGTCAGCACGGCCTCGGACGTCATCTGCTGCTGCAGCTTGTAGACCCCGGGCTGGAAGGTGAAGACGACGGAGTTGTCGACCATGTACTTGTACAGCGAGTTCGAGGCCTTGGTGATGCCGGCCTCGAAGAGCTTGGGCGAGACCGACGCGCCGGTGTCGCCCGACACGATGGTGACGCGCGCTTCGCCGGTGGCCTGTCCGGCTTCGTAGTCGAGGGGCTCGCCGTTGCCGAGGAACGCCTGGATGCGATCGCCGTAGGTGTTCCAGAGGGCGAAACCGCCGCCGGCGATGCCGCCGACCAGCAGCAGCACGACGAACAGGGCGATCCACCCGCCGACACGGCGGCGTCGGCGCGGCGGTGCGGTCACGGTCTGGCCCATCTCGTGCGTGGTGGTCTGGCCGGTGAAGAGGTCTTCGAGCGAACCGGATGCCGCGGCCCGCGGCGTCGACGTGGCCGCCGCGGCGGTGGCTCCGGCACCGACCAGCGCCGGCTCGCGGTCGCGCGAGGGCTCGGCGGCGGGCGCGGGGTCGGCGCGGCGCGCGGGTCCGGCGCTGCGCGCGGCGTCGTCGCTGCGCGCAGCCGGGGCGGTGCGCGCGGCGACGA
>NZ_QAJB01000235.1:0-1997 GCF_003061325.1 Microbacterium sp. HMWF026 | reverse complement strand
CCCCCGGACGAAACCCCGGGGTACCCCGAAAGCGATACCGGGGGTCCCCCCGATGTCGGAAACGCGGGCCGTTCCTAATCTCGGAACTACGAACAGCACCTGCGGGCCGCGGCCCGAGAAATGGGATGGGAAAAATGCCTACCACTGGCGACATCAACAACTCGCTCAACACGGTCATCGCGGACTCGCTCAACGAGGTCAACGAGGACAACTCGGTCAACACCGACCTGAGCGCCGAGGACTCCTTCAACGAGACCACCAACGAGACGGTCACCAACGAGTCGACCGTCGACGTGGACGGCTCGTTCAACGAGGACTCCAACAACGAGTCCACCGTCATCACCGACTCGGGCAACGACAACTCGGACAACTCCGACAACTCGGTCGACCTGGACTGGACCGAGGGCTCGTACAACGAGTACACCGACGCCTCGACCACCGACAACTCGGTCAACATCGGTGTTCGCGACTACAACACCGGCGCCTGGGGTGCGGGTTCGTCCGCCGCCGCCGCCGGCTCGGGTCACACCGAGATCTGGAGCAACGACACCGTCATCGACCAGTCGGCCAACCAGCTCATCGCCTCTGAGGGCTCCGTGACCCAGGTGTTCGGCAACTCGGCTGTCGCTGCTTCGGGCGAGGGCTCGATCGCGGCCGGGGGCGACGTCGACTGGAGCTACGACGTCGACCAGTCCACGAACATCGACGCGGGCGGCGACATCAACATCGGCAACGAGACCACGGTCACCACGGTCGTCGACTCGTACAACGAGTACAACCTCGACTACTCGTACACCGACGAGTCCACCGTCATCGACGTCTCCGACTCGTTCAACGACTTCTCGGAGAACTACTCGGCCGACGGCTCGTTCAACACCTCCGAGGTGTTCGACAGCGAGACCACGATCGACATCGACTACACCGAGGTCGTCGACAGCTTCAACACCGCGGACCTCAACCTGCCCCTGGCCTGAGCCTCTTCAAGAATTAAGGAACGAACATCATGGTGTGGAACATCGGTGACGTGGACGACTCGGGCAACGAGGGCTGGTTCAACGTCGGCAACCAGTCGACGACGAACAACAGCAACAACCTGGCCGTCGACCTGGAAAACGTCGGCAACGTCGACAACTCGTACGAGGAGACCAACACGTCCGACACGACCGTCGTCGACTCCGGCAACGTCGGTTCGAACAACACGGACTGGGACATCGACGGCTCGTTCAACGACAACTCCGACAACTCGGACAACTCGGTGGACGCGGTCGTGACGATCGACTCCGGCAACACCTACCTCGACGAGTCGCACACGGACAACTCCATCAACATCGGCGGCCGCGCATACAACACCGGTTACGAGGGATGGGCTGGCTTCGGTGGCGACGTGACCATCCACAGCCAGGACACCATCCTCAACCAGTCTGTGAACCAGAGCATCCTGGGTGGCGACGTCAGCCAGGGCTTCGCGAACAGCGCCGTCTCGGCGTCGGGTGAGGGTGCTGTCGCCGCCGGCGGCGACGTCACGATCTCGCGTTCGCTGGACGCGTCGACGAACTTCGACGCCGAGGGTGACATCAACATCAACAACACCACCGAGCTGACCTCGTACGACAACGTGGGCAACACGACCGACATCTCGGTCGACCTCACCGACGCGTCGCAGGACTGGACGATCGACAACTCGTACAACGACGCGTCGACGAACGTCGACCTGACGGACTCGTTCAACGACGACTTCTCGTCGAGCGAGAGCGAGAACTGGACCATCAACGCCGACGTCATCTGGGGTTCAGGCAACTCCGAGGTCGTCGACGTGCAGCTCCCCGACGACATCGAGGACTGAGAGATCATCCGTAACGATCTCAGTGTCTGAACGGTAGCCCTGGGCGGGATTTCCCGCCCGGGGCTATCGTCGTCCCCAGAACCCTTCGACGCCGAAGAGGCGTCGGCATCTACCGAGAGGTGCCCCGCGTGTCCGCACCGGCCCAGCCCACCAC
>NZ_QAJB01000234.1:0-14157 GCF_003061325.1 Microbacterium sp. HMWF026 | reverse complement strand
GAAGAGGGATGCCGCGGCGGGCGGCCGGTGGGACACGCCCGCCGCGGCGCCGGGTCAACCGGCGATCTTGGCCGCGATGTCGTCGGACATCTTCGTCCAGGTGGCGGTGGGGTCTTCACCCTTCAGCAGCGACACCTCGGCGACGCCCCAGAACTCCCAGACCGACCCCATCTCGGGAATGCTCGGCATGGGCGCACCCTGCGCGCCGACCTCGCCGAAGCCGGCGATGATCGGGTCGGCCGAGGCCTTCTCGTAGGCGGCCGTGAGTGCCGGCGGGCGGTCCCCCGCCTCGTACAACGCCGTCTGGACGGGCTCGGTGGCGAGGTAGTTCACCAGGAACTCGTTCGCGGCGAGCGCGTTCTGCGACTTGGCGTTGAGGTAGAAGCCCTGCACACCGACGAAGGGCTGCGCGGGCTGACCGCCGGCCGACGGGATCGGGTCGATGGCGATGTTGATGCCCTTGGCCTCGGCATCCGCCACGTTCCAGGGCCCGGTCAGGATGAACGGCGTCTGACCAGAGTTGAAGGCCTCTTTCGAGAGGTCCTGCGTGAGGTTCAGGTTGATGGTGCCCGCGGCGCCCTGCGCGCCGAGCCACGCGGCGAAGGCCTGGCCGGCCTCGTCGCCGATCGACAGCTGCGAACCGTCGTAGCTGCCGTCGGTGTTGCGTGCGAAGACGGAGTTCCCGAAGGACGTCTCGAACGGGTACAGGTGGTACGGGTCGGCGTTCGCCGGGTCGAGACCGACCACGAACGGGTACTGCACACCCGTCGCCGTGCCCTTGGCGATCATGTCGTCGAACGAGGTGGGTGCCTCGGGGACGAGGTCGACGTTGCGCATGAGCGCGATGTTCTCGGTCGCGTACGGCAGGCCGTAGACCTTGCTCTCGTCGGTGAACGCCTGGATCGCGACCTCCTGGAACTCGGACGTCTTGTCGCCGAGCTCGATGGGGGCGACCAGACCGTCCTGCACGAAGCCGCCGAGCCAGTCGTGTGCGCCGACGGTGATGTCGGGGCCCTTGCCGGTGGGGACCTGCGCGGCGAAGTCGGCCTGGATCTTCGAGAAATCTTTCTCGACCAGGTCGACCTTGAGACCCTTCTCTTCCGAGAACGTCGCGGCGACGTCCTTCAGCGCGTCGGCGCGGTTGGCGTCGACCCAGACGGTCAGGGTGCCGGCCGCGGCGGCGTCGCCGCTGGCCTGGGGAGCGCTGCCGGCGCCGGAGCAACCGGCGAGCAGCATCGAGCCCGCGGCGATGAGCGCGCCGAAACCGAGCGCGCGCGTAGATGTCACCTTCATTGGTGTGCCTCTCTGGTGGGGGGAAGGGCACCAGACGTACCGCGTGGTGGACGTCGTCGGCCCCAGCTCGTTATGCAAGCGCTTACATAGTTAGTCGGAGATGGACGCGGATCAAAAACGCCGCGCGTTCCGATACCAACCTGTGACCTGCCGATGCGGCTCCTGTGCGTCGTCGAGGACACTCGGGCCCGGCGGTCCGCTCCCCTCCGGCCGGGCCGCCCGGTACCCTGGGGGCATGGCTGATTCTTCGTTCGACATCGTTTCCAAGATCGACCGGCAAGAGGCCGACAACGCCCTTAACCAGGCGCACAAAGAGGTCGAGCAGCGCTACGACTTCAAGGGCACCGACGCCTCGATCGCGTGGAGCGGCGAGTCCATCGTCATCAAGGCCAACTCCGAGGAGCGCGCGAACGCGGTGCTCGACGTCTTCCAGACGAAGCTCATCAAACGCGGCATCTCGCTCAAGAGCCTCGAGAGCGGCGAGCCGGTGCAGAGCGGCAAGGAGTACCGCATCACCTCGACCCTCAAAGAGGGCATCTCGCAAGAGAACGCGAAGAAGATCGGCAAGATCATCCGCGACGAGGGCCCCAAGGGCGTCAAGTCGCAGATCCAGGGCGATGAGCTGCGCGTCCAGTCGAAGTCGCGCGACGACCTGCAAGAGGTGCAGCGCCTGCTCAAGGCCGCCGACCTCGACGTCGACCTGCAGTTCACGAACTACCGCTGAGTCCTGTCCGGAGGCTGCTCGATGAGCACTCCCGACGGGATGCCGCGGTGCCCGACATGTGGCGAACCGCTGCGCTTCGAGGTGCTCGACGACGAGCGGTTCCTCGTGGCGTGGTCGTGCCTGAACTGCGGTCTCGTCCGCACGACCGAGCCCTCGTGACGCAGGCGCGGGTCGGGCGTCAGCCCTCGATGCCGTTGATCATCTGCGTGATCTCGCGCTCGGTCTCGCGCCCCATGGTGCGCTCCTCCATACGCGAGGGCATGTCGCTGTCGTCGTCGACGGAGGGGTTCTCGAACGGCTGCTTCTGGTCCTTTTCCATGAGTCGATGCTCACACGCCTCGCGCGTGGATACGAGGGGGTTGCGGGGCCGGCTCAGCCCCTCAGGGCGTCGTCGCGCCACTCGACCGCGGTGACCTCGCCGCGGAACACGGCCTCTTCGCGCTGACGCAGCTCGACACGGCGGATCTTGCCCGAGATGGTCTTGGGCAGGTCGAAGAACTCCACGCGGCGCACGCGTTGGAACGGCGCGAGCCGCTCGCGTGCGAAGCGCAGGATGTCGAGGGCCACGTGCTCCCCCGCCTCGTGCCCGCCGGCGAGCACGACGTAGGCCTTCGGAACAGCGAGCCGCAGGTCGTCCGGCGCGGGCACCACCGCGGCCTCGACCACGGCCGGATGCTCGATCAGCACGCTCTCGAGCTCGAACGGGCTGATCTTGTAGTCCGATGCCTTGAAGACGTCGTCGGTGCGGCCGATGTAGGTGATGCTGCCGGTCTCGTCGCGGCGCGCGACGTCGCCGGTGTGGAAGAGGCCGTCGGCGAACGCCTCGGCGTTGCGGTCGGCATCCCCCACGTATCCGGTCATGAGGTTGATCGGACGCGCCGTCAGGTCGATGCAGATCTCGCCCTCGTCTGCGCGCTCCCCCGTCACGGGGTCGACGAGCACGACGGGGCATCCCGGGAGCGGCCGCCCCATCGACCCGGGCACCAGCTGGGCGCCGGGGGTGTTCGCCACGACCGCGGTCATCTCGGTCTGGCCGTACCCGTCGCGGATGTCGAGGCCCCAGGCGCGCTGGACCGAGGCGATCACCTCGGGGTTCAGCGGCTCGCCCGCCGAGACGATCTCGCGAAGCGCCCCGCGTCGCCCCGACAGATCGGCCTGGATGAGCATGCGCCACACCGTCGGCGGCGCGCAGAAGGTCGTCACGCGGTCGCGCTCGAGCTCCGACAGCAGTCGTTCCGCCGAGAACCGCGAGTAGTTGAGCGCGAGCACCGTCGCCCCCGCGATCCACGGGGCGAAGAACAGGCTCCACGCGTGCTTCGCCCATCCGGGCGAGCTGATGGCGAGGTGCACGTCACCGGGCTGCAGACCCAGCCAGTACATGGTGCTGAGGTGCCCGACGGGGTATGAGGAGTGCGTGTGCTCGACGAGCTTGGGCTTCGAGGTGGTCCCCGAGGTGAAGTAGAGCAGCAGACGATCGTCGGCGGTGGTTCCCGGATGCCGGGCGGGGGCGGCATCCGTCTCGAAAGCGTCGTCGTACGACGACCAGCCGGAGTGGGCTCCACCCACGACGATGCGACCCAGGCCCTCGGGGAGGTCGTCGAACTTGTCGGCGTCGGCCGCACCCACCACGACGTGGCGGATCTCGGCACGGTCGATGCGGTCGGCGAGGTCGAGGCGCCCGAGCGCGGTGGTGGTCGGCGCGATGACACCGCCGAGCTTCATGATGGCGAGCATCGCCTCCCACAGCTCGACGCGGTTGTCGAGCATGAGCAGCACGGCGTCACCGCGGGCGACGCCCTGCGACGACAGCCAGGCGGCGACCTGGTCGGAGCGCCGCGCCAGCTCGTCGAAGGTGCGGGTGTGGTGGGTGTCGTCGTCGTCGACGACGATGAGCGCCGGGGCGTCGTTTCCGCGCGCCATCGGGTCGAACCAGTCGATCGCCCAGTTGAACGCCCCCTCGAAGCGGGGCCAGACGAAGCCCGCCGCACGCCCCGGGTCGGTGCGGGCGGCGAGGAGTTCGTCGCGCGCGGCGCGGTAACGGTCGGTCGCGGACGCGGCGGTGGGGATCATGGTGCTCCTTCGATCGCGTTCTACGCTAGCCCTCCGCCGCCGCGCCAGCCGCGGGCGCGCCTTAAGCCATGTCTTCACGCGCCGCGGTGCGGGAATCACCCCTGGGATGAAAACCGCCGACCTTAACGCCGTCGAAACGGCCCGCACCGCCGCGCGAAACCGCCCGCTCCCACGATGGGTCCGACCCCCCGAACGAGATCCCGAGGAGCACTCATGAGCAGTACACCCACGACGGCCACCATCCGACGCTCGCGAACGTGGAGGGTCCTCGCTCACCCCGCGTCCCTCATCGCCATCGCGGCGGTCCTCGGGATCGCCGTCGGGCTGCTCACCGGTGAATGGGCCGCCAACCTCAAGTTCGTCGGCGACCTGTTCATCCGACTGATCCAGATGGCGATCGTGCCGCTGGTCATGGCATCCGTCATCGTCGCCACCGGCTCGATGACCGGTAGCGGCATGGGGCGCCTGGCGGGCCGCACGTTCGGCTGGATGATCGGCTTCTCGATCGTCGCCGCGCTCGTCGGCTGGGCGCTCGCGACACTGCTGCAGCCGGGTGTCGGAATCGACTACTCCGGCTCGATCGACCAGAAGATCGTGGACTCGGCGAAGCCGACCGGCTGGCAGGAGACCGTCCTCGGTTTCGTGTCGACCAACATCTTCAACGCGATGTCGACCGCGAGCATGCTGCCCATCATCGTCTTCTCGCTGCTGTTCGGTCTCGCTCTCAACGGGTACGTGCGCGCCACCGGCAACCGTCTCATCGTGACAGCACTCGACCAGCTGCAGCAGGTCGTGCTCGGGATGATCCGACTGGTCATGCGCATCGCTCCCCTGGGCGTCTTCTGCCTGCTCGCCGCCCTCGCGGGCGACGTCGGTTTCGCCGTCGTGACCAGCGCCCTGTCGTACCTGGGGGCCACCCTCATCGGCGTGATCATCGTCTCGGTGCTGTTCGTCGTCGTGGTCGCCGCCCGCACCCGTCTGAATCCGTGGGCGCTGCCCGGCAAGCTCGCCGAGCAGACCGTGATCGCCGTGACGACCACGAGTTCCGCGGTGACCTTCCCGACCGTGCTGAAGAACGCCGTCGAGAAGGTCGGTATCAGCCAGCGGGTGGCCAACTTCACCCTGTCGGTCGGCTTGACGATGGGCTCGTACGGTGCGGTGCTCAACTACACCATCGTCATCCTGTTCCTCGCTCAGGCGGGACGCGTCGAGCTGACCCCCGGCCAGATCGTGCTGGGCATGGCCCTGGCGATCATGCTCAACATGGGCACCATCACCGTCCCCGGCGGTTTCGCGGTCGCGGCCACCTTCCTCGCCACGTCACTGGGACTGCCGCTCGAGGCGGTGGGCCTGCTCATCGCCGTCGACTGGTTCACCGGGGTGTTCCGCACCTTCCTCAACGTCAACGGCGACACCATGGTGGCCCTGCTGGTGGCGAACGGGACCGACGAGATCGACCGCGACGTCTACGCGTCGCGCACGAGCGTCACCGCCGAGCAGATCGACGAGCAGGCGATGGCCGAGACCTTCGCCGCGGCCGACCGCGCCGACTGACCCGGCTGCGGATCAGCGCCGGGCCGACGCGTCCTCGCGCTCGGCTCGCTGCTTGGCCCGCTCGAGGGCGCGCGTGCGTGCAGCACGCGCGTCCTCCTCGAGCTTCTCGGCCTTCGCCTCGTCGCGGGTCAGGTTGACCCCGGTCTCGGGGTCGAACAGGTGCAGCGCGTCCGGTGAGAACCACAGTCGCGCCGCATCGCCCGGGCGGATCGAACTCATGGCATCCAATGCCACGACCAGCTCGGTCCGCAGGCTCTCGCCGTCGAGATCGCGGTCGAGCTCGGACAGCTTCTCTTTCACGGTCTCGTCCGTCTCGTAGGGCACATAGGCGTAAAGCACCTCGCCGAGCCACTCGGTCATCTCGATGTCGAGCTCGGCGGTGACTCCGCCCTCGAGGTCGCGCTCGGTGGCATCCGCGTCCTCGAAGGCGTCGGGGCGCACGCCCACGATCACCAGGTCGCGGCCCTCGACGGCTCGGCGCAGCCGGTCGTCCAGCGGAACGTCGGCGATCGGCAGACGCAGGACGTCGCCGTCGACGGTGCCGCTGAGGAAGTTCATCGGCGGCGAGCCGATGAAGCCGGCGACGAACAGGTTGACCGGCTGGTCATACAGGCCGCGCGGGCTCGCGACCTGCTGCAGCTCACCGCGACGCAGCACCGCGACCCGGTCGCCGAGGGTCATGGCCTCGGTCTGATCGTGCGTGACGTAGACCGTGGTGATCCCCAGCGAGCGCTGCAGCCGCGCGATCTCGGTGCGCATCTGACCGCGCAGCTTCGCGTCGAGGTTCGACAGGGGCTCGTCGAACAGGAAGGCGCTGGCGTTGCGGACGATCGCGCGCCCCATCGCGACCCGCTGACGCTGACCACCCGACAGGTTGGCGGGCTTGCGTTCGAGGTGCTCGTCGAGTTCGAGCAGCTTCGAGGCCCGACGCACGCGCGTGTCGATCTCGTCGTCGCTCAGATCGCTCGACTTCAGCCGCATCGGAAAAGCGATGTTCTCGTACACGGTCAGGTGCGGGTACAGCGCGTAGTTCTGGAACACCATCGCGAGATTGCGATCCTTCGGGGCCTTGTCGTTGACGACCTCGTCGGCGATCCGCAGCTCCCCGTCCGAGATGTCCTCGAGGCCGACGATCATGCGCAGCAACGTGGACTTGCCGCAGCCCGAGGGGCCCACGAGGATCACGAACTCACCGTCGGCGATGTCGAGATCGACGCCCTTGACCGCCGTGAAGCCGTCGTCGTAGGTCTTGACGATTCTGTTCAGAGTGATGGATGCCATGACGTGCTGCTCCTTTAACCCTTGACCGCGCCCTGGGTGAGGCCCGACACGATCCGACGCTGGAAGATGACGACGACGATCACGATGGGGATCGTCACCACGATGGCGGCGGCCGAGATGGCGCCGGTGGGCTCTTCGAACTGCGATGCCCCGGTGAAGAACGACAGGGCCGCGGGCACCGGGCGGGCGGCATCCGTCGAGGTCAGCGAGATGCCGTAGACGAAGTCGTTCCACGCGATGAAGAACGCGATGATCGCGGTGGTGAAAACCCCCGGTGCGGCCAGTGGGACGACGGTCTTTCGAAACGCCTCGAAGGGCGTCGCTCCGTCGACCTGCGCCGCCTGCTCGAGCTCCCACGGGATCTGGCGGAAGAATGCCGCGAGCGTCCAGATCGAGATCGGCAACGTGAGCGAGAGGTAGGGGATGATCAGCCCCAGCCAGGTGTCGTACAGGCCCACCACCCGCCACAGGTTGAACAGCGGCGTGACGATCGACACGATCGGGAAGACCGAGACGGCGAGCGCCGTCGTGAGGATGATGCGCTTACCGGGGAAGTCCAGGCGGGCGATCGCGTACGCGCACAGCGTGGCGAGTACCACGGCGATGAAGGTCGCGATCAACGAGATGCCGATCGAATTGCGCAGGGCCGGCAGGAAGAGGTCCTGCGCGCTGCCACCCGGGGCCAGGATCGTCGCGTAGTTGTCGAGCGTCCATTCCGTCGGCAGGAGGGTTCCCGAGAACAATCCCGACGGCGTCTTGAACGAGGTCATGAGGATCGAGAACACCGGGAACAGCGACCACACCAACACGGCCGCGATGATCGCGAGCCACATGATCCGTTGGGGCCAAGTCATCGCGCGCATCAGGAGTTCCTCCCCGCCGACAGGTCCACTTTGAACCCCTTGATGAAGATGGCCGCGATGATCAGCACGCTCAGGAACAGCAGCACCGAGATGGCCGATCCCAGCCCGATCTCGAGGCGGCCGATCGAGGTGTTGTACGCCAGGAGCGACAGCGCCTCGGTGTTGTTGGCACCGGCGGTCATGATGAAGATGTTGTCGAAGATGCGGAACGCCTCGAGCGTGCGGAACAGCACCGCGACCATGATCGCGGCCTTCATGTTCGGGAGGATGACGCGGCGCAGCACCTCCCACGACGTCGCCCCGTCGACTTTGGCCGCCTCCTCGAGGTCGCCAGGCACCTGGGCGAGTCCGGACAGCAGCAGGAGCGAGATGAACGGCGTGGTCTTCCAGACCTCGCTGAGGATGATGACGGTTAGCGAGGTGCCCTGGTAGGCGAACCAGTTCAGGCTCTCATCGAAGCCCGGGATCCATGACAACCAGTTGTTGACGTATCCGCCGGAGTTGATGTCGAAGGCGTAGAACCAGGCGAACGCCGACACGACGGTGATGATGCCGTAGGGAACGAGGATCGCCGTGCGGGCGAATCCGCGCAGCTTCTTGATCGCCCGGTGCATCACGAGCGCGAAGGCGAAACCGATGATGAGCTCGAGCAGCACCGTGACGACGGTGATGAACAGCGTCACCCCCATCGACTGCCAGAACGCCGGGTCGCCCAGGATGACGGCGTAATTGCGGAACCAGATGAACTCGCGGTCGTCGGGGGCGGTCAGACGCAGGCTGAACAGGGAGTCCCAGATCGCCTGCACGATCGGGTACAGGGTGACCAGCAGCATGATCCCGAACGCGGGACCCGCCAGCATCCACCCGAGCCGCGCCTCGGCGCGGGCACGATCGGACCGGCGCTTCTTGGTCGGTTTCCGCGGCTCGGACGTCGGCGTCCTCCGCGCGGCACGGGTGAGTGTCGTCTCGCTCACAGCAGTCGCTCCCCTCTGAGCACCGCGAGGATGAAATCGGTCGAGGACTCCGGGGTCGCGTCGGGGTTCACCGCGTTCGGCGGGTGCCAGGTGCGCTGCAGTCCGATGGAGATCTCGTTGTAATACGGCGTCTGCGGCCGGGGAGCGCCCAGCTGCAGCGACTCGGCGATCGTGGACGCCATCGGGAACTTCTCGTTCACCTCGGCGTCGTCGTAGGCGGCGAGGTTGGAGGGCGGATTGCCGTTGGTGACGAAGTACTGCGCCTGGTTCTCAGGGCTGACGATGCACGAGACCGCCTGCCAGGCCAGGTCGACGTTCTCGCTGTACGCGCCGACGCCGAGGTTGATGCCTCCCACGGGTGGCGCGGCGGGGGTCTCGGCATCCACTCGCGGGTACACCGCCCAGCCCAGGTCGTCGACGACGTCGGGGGCCGCCGCCTGCATGGCCGGGTAGACGAACGGCCAGTTGACCATGAACGACCCGTTGTCGCCCTGGAAGAGGTTCATGCTCGCGTTCTCGTCGGCGGTCGGCAGCCCCGACCCTCCGAGCCCAGACGAGCCGATGCGACCGATGATGTCAGCGGCCTTCTTGCCGGCGTCGGTCTCGAGGCCGAGCTGCATCTCGTCGGGCTTGGCGTCGGGGTTGTCGAGGATCTGCCCACCCGCCGACGCGACGAGCGCGTTGATCCACACCGTCAGCGACTCGGCGAGGGCCCCCTGCACGCCGATCTGCTTACTCTGCCCCTCGGCGGCCTGGATGATCTGGTCCCACGTGACCGGCTGACTCATGTCGAGGCCCGCGGCCTCGGCGACCGACTTGCGGTACCAGAGCAGCTGCGTGTTGGCCCAGAAGGGGACGGTGACGAGCTCTCCGTCCCAGCTCGCCGACTGAACCGCGCCCTGCACCACACCGTCGGTGTTCTGCAGGTCGGCGGGGACGGGGGCGAGGAACCCCGGCTCGGCGAGTTCGGGGATGAAGGGCGGGTCGAGGCTCATGATGTCGAGCGAGCGGTCGCTCGCCGCGAGGCGGCGGGCCAACTGCTCGCGCTGCGACGCGGCGTCGCGAGGCAGCAGCGAGGTCTCGATCCGGTACGCCCCGTTCGCAGCCTCGGTGCAGGATGCCGCGATCTCGGCCTGCCCGCCGTCGTCGGGGTTGATGTACCAGGTGAGGGTCGGTACCCCGTCACCCGCCGCGCACGCGCCGAGCGTGCCCGCGAGGGCGAGCACCGATGCCCCGGCCACGATCCGTCTCACCGCTCGCATCCGGCCCCCTCGCCTCGGTGCGGGAACCCTACGGCCCCCTCGTCGTGGGGTCCATCCTGCCGACGGCGCGCGAATCCGACCGCGAGGCTTGCCCCCGCCGGGAGTGCCTGATAATCGCGCGCGGGAGGGGCGAAGACGTCGAACCGCCCCTCCGAGGACGGGGCGGTTCGACGACGCTGCGGTTACTCGCCGCGCGAGATCGCGATCATCTCGTCGCGGGGCACGACCTTGATGCGAGCCCGCTCGTGCGGGGCGCCGAGGGCGACCTCGTGCTCGTCGAGGCGGTGCCAGCCGTCGAGGTCGGTCCAGCGCACGCCGCGCTCGGCGAGGAGCGCCGGGATGGCCTCTTCTTCGGGGTGCGCGGGCTGCCACCACTCGCCCTGGTCGTTGATGACGTGGCGGACGGTCTCCATGGCATCCGACTTGGTGTGACCGATCAGGCCGACGGGGCCGCGCTTGATCCAGCCGGTCGCGTACAGACCGGGCAACTGCGTGTTCGACTCGGCCGACAGCACCTGGCCCTCGTGGTTGGGGATGACCCCGCGCAGCTCGTCGAACGGGACGTCCTTGAGGGGCGAGCCGAAGTAGCCGACCGCGCGGTAGATGGCCTGTATGGCGACCTCGCGGATCTCGCCGGTGCCCACGACGCCGCCCTCGGCGTCGGGCACGGTGCGCTCGTACCGCAGGGCGGCGACGCGACCGTCGGCATCCTTGACGACCTCGAGGGGCTTGGCCCAGAAGTGCAGGTGCAGGCGGCGCGAGGCCTCTCCGCCGCCGTTGTTGACGCCGGGGCGCGTGCGCCACTGCTGCAGCACCCGGTCGATGACCTTGACCTGCTTGTTGGTCTCGATCGCCGTCTTCGACGCCTCGTCGTAATCGAAGTCCTCGTCGTACACGACCATGTCGACATCGCGCAGCTCGCCGAGCTCGCGCAGCTCGAGGGGCGTGAACTTCACCTGAGCGGGACCGCGGCGCCCGAAGACGTGCACGTCGGTGACCGGCGAGGCCTTGAGCCCCTGGTACACGTTGTCGGGCACCTCTGTGGGCAGCAGGTCGTCGGCGTGCTTGGCGAGCATGCGGGTGATGTCGAGCGCGACGTTGCCGTTGCCGATGACGGCGACCGACTCGGCCTCGAGCGGCCACTCGCGCGGCACATCGGGGTGCCCGTCGAACCAGCTCACGAAGTCGGCGGCACCGTACGAGCCCTCGGCGTCGATGCCGGGGATGTCGAGGTCGGCGTCGCGGATGGCGCCCGTCGAGAAGATCACGGCATTGTAGTGCTGCTTGAGGTCGTCGAGGGTGATGTCCTCGCCGAATCGCACGTTGCCGAAGATGCGGATGTCGCCGCGGTCCAGCACCTCGCGCAGCGCCGTGATGACGCCCTTGATGCGCGGGTGGTCGGGGGCGACGCCGTAACGTACCAGGCCGTAGGGGGCGGGCAACTGCTCGAACAGGTCGATCGAGACGTCGAACTGACGCTCAGCTTTCAGCAGGATGTCTGCGGCGTAGATGCCGGCGGGGCCGGCTCCGACGATGGCGAGGCGCAGCTTCGTCATGGGTTCCTCTCGATCGCGATCGGGGGGGTGGGGAGAAAAGGGATCAGGCCGAGCGGTCGGCCACGGCGCGCGCGAAACGCGTCAGCGCCTCGCGGACGGCACCGTCGGGTAGCGGCGCGAGGGCGTCGATCGCCTCTTGCGACCACTGGTGCGCCAGGCGCAGGGTCTCATGCGTGGTCTCGTGGTCGCGCAGCTCGGCGAGCGCCGTATCGAGGATCGACGCGTCGGCGCCGGCGGCGATGCGCTCCTGGCCCTCGTCGATGCGTGCGCGCAGGTCGGCCGAGGCCGCGTCGGAACGGTGACCCAGCAGCAGATAGGGCATGGTGGGCACGCCCGCGCGCAGGTCGGTGCCGGGCACCTTGCCGGTCTCGGACGGGTCGGGCGAGAGGTCGATCACGTCGTCGAGAAGCTGGAAGGCGACGCCCGCCTTCTCGCCGAAGACGACCATGGGCTCTTCGAACTCCTCGGGGGCGCCCGAGTAGATCACCCCGGACTGGGCGGCGGCGGCGATCAGCGAGCCGGTCTTGTCGGCGAGCACCCGCAGGTAGAAGTCGACCGGCTCGTCGCCCTCTTGCGGACCGACGGTCTCGTGCATCTGCCCGAGCACGAGCCGTTCGAAGGTGTCGGCCTGCAGCTGGATCGCGCGTTCTCCGCGACGGGCCATCAGCTGGCTGGCGCGGGCGAACAGCAGGTCACCGGTGAGGATCGCGATGTTGTTGCCCCACACCGTCTGCGCGCTGGGGACCCCGCGGCGCTTGTCGGCGCCGTCCATGACGTCGTCGTGGTACAGCGAACCGAGGTGGGTCAGCTCGAGCGCCGTGGCGACCTCGACGACCTCTTTCGTCGTGCCCTGTCCGAGCTGGGCGGTGAGGATCGCGAGCATGGGGCGCACGCGCTTGCCGCCGGCCTCGTAGAGATATCGCGCGGTGACGTCGGCGAGCTTGTCGGCGCTGCGTACCTCGCCCTCGAGCTCGGTCTCGACGCGCGCCAGACCCGCCTCCACCGTGGAGAGGAGGGTGCGCGAACGCAATCCTGCGAAGATGCGGTCGCTCAGGCCCAGCTTGCCCGACAGGCGGGTGCCGGCCGCGGACGGTCTCGGGGTCACGGTTTCAGCCTATCCTGGCGCGCTCGGGCGCGACCGCGGGTATCTCGACGGTTGACAGGGCTGCTACGAGGCGGGGCGGATGCCGCGGTGCAGAGCGACGATGCCGAGCGAGAGGTTGCGGTAGGCCACGTCGTCCCAGCCGGCATCCCGCATCCATCCCGCGAGCGTCGACTGGTCGGGCCAGTCGCGGATGGACTCGTTGAGGTAGTCGTAGGCCTCGGCGTTGGAGCTCACGGCCTTCGCCACGATCGGCAGCACCCGGTCGTTGTAGAAGCGGTAGAGGCCGTTGAACACGCGGGACGGCGGGTGCGAGAACTCGCAGACCACGATGCGTCCGCCGGGGCGGGTGACCCGGCGGAGCTCGCGCAGGGCACGGCGCGGGTCGTCGACGTTGCGCAGCCCGAACGACATCGTGACCGCGTCGAACTCGCCGTCGGCGAAGGGCAGGTCGGTCGCGTTCGCCTGCACGAACTCGAGGTTGGGCACGTTCCCGTGACGTCGGCGCCCCTCGGCGATCATGCCGCGCGAGAAGTCGGCCGCGACCACGTGCGCCCCGCTCGGCACGAACGCCATCGACGAGGTGCCGGTGCCGGCGGCCAGGTCGAGGATGCGCTCCCCGCGCTGGGGGGCCACCGCGCGCAGCGTCGCGACGCGCCACAGACGGTCGTTGCCGAGGCTCAACACCGAGTTGGTGCGGTCGTAGGCCGCCGCGACCTGGTCGAACATGCCGCTGACGCGCTGCGGGTCTTTACCGAGGTCGGCGCGGTTGGGGTCGCTGCTCACCCATCGAGTCTAGGCGCGCGCGGCGGGGTCGTCGCCGGGGGTTGCCAGAGCCGCGAGGCGCTCGAGCCACGGCCCGGTGACGTCGTCCGAGAACGGCGCCTCACGGTCGCGCACGCGGCGCTCGAGGTCGGTGGCGGTGGCATCCAGGTGCTCGACGATGTCGCGCGGGTAGCCGTAGCGCTCTCGGTGGTCGTCCCACTCGTCGCGGTCGTCGATCCACGTGCCGCGCTCGTCGGTGCGGCGCACGACGTCGAGGTCCATGTCGATGCCGCGGGGCACGCCGTCGTCGTGCCAGCGCACGTCCCACGCCAGGTCGATGTACACCGCCACGGGGTGGGGGTCGGCGTTGTGCGTGAACGCCCAGTCGCCGCTCGCGGGCACGAGCGTGACGTTCGGCTGACGGCAGACGAACTCCGCCCCGGGACGGGCGCTGCGCCAGCCGATCTGCTGACCGAACCACTCGCCCCACTCGTCGCTGCCGAGGTACACGCTGTCCTGAACCCAGTGCGGCGAGCCGTCCCACTTGCGCCACTCGAACATGAGGCGGGTGCCGGGGGCGGGGCGGTTGTCCATATCCGGAGTCTAAAACGCCGTTCGGACCCGGGACGCGAGCGGCGGGGCGCGCCCGTCCCTTCGACGTCGGAGCATCGGCGAGCCGGCCGCCGCCGCGTCGACGACGGCGGGTCTACGCT
>NZ_QAJB01000233.1:0-2112 GCF_003061325.1 Microbacterium sp. HMWF026 | reverse complement strand
GTCGAGCCTAGTTCGGTCATGACGGGGCGGGGCGGCCTCGGGGCTGTGCGCTCGTCCTGAGAACACCCGGGCGGGTAGCGTCGATCCATGGCCACCACCTTCCGGATCGCCCAGGCCGCGGGTCTTCTCGGCGTCAGCGACGACACCGTCCGGCGCTGGATCGAACAGGGTCTGCTGCCGACGACGGGGGCGACGCCGGTCGAGATCCCGGGCGCGGCCCTGGCCGAGCGGGCTGTGGCGCTCGCCGACGAGCCGGCGGATCCCACCGGGATCGCCTCGAGCGCGCGCAATCGCTTCGTGGGGATCGTCACGCGCGTGCGCGTCGACGGGGTGATGGCGCAGGTCGATCTGCAGTGCGGGCCCCATCGCGTTGTGTCGCTGATGTCGGCCGAGGCGGCGGAAGAACTCGGCCTCGAGCCCGGGTCGCTGGCCGTCGCCTCGGTGAAGGCGACCGTTGTGACGGTCGAGACGCCGCGCGGCTGAGCGCGGGGCGGGGCTCGCGCTTCGGGCGGCGACTCGGCGTGGAGTTCGGACGCGGGGAGTGGCTCGGGCGTGCCGCGCTCCGGAGATTCGGTCGGGGTTTCGGTCGATCGGGGGGTGTCGGGGCCGATCCGCAGGGTTGTTCCGGAGTCCGGCACGGGGGACGGCGTCGGCGGTCACGGAGTCGCCGGGTGCCGGCGCAACGGCGCTGACGGGGGTCAAAGATCGGCATTGGCGGACCAATTCGGCCCAGCAACCCGCAGATGCGGAAGAATGGATGCCGCGGGCCGCCCGGCGCCGCCGGAAGGACCCCTCATGCGTCGCCCCCTGCGCACCGCCGCCCTCGTGGTCGCCACCCTCGCCGCGCTGGCGGGCTGCGCCGCTCAGCCCGCCGAGCCCGCGGCATCCGGCGATGCCCTCTCGGGCACGGTCGAGGTGTACGCCGCGGCGTCGCTGCAGCGCTCGTTCGACGAGATCGCCCGGGCGTTCGAAGCCGCCCACCCCGGGGTGAACGTCAGTCCCGTGTACGACGGGTCGAGCACCCTCGCGACGCAGATCGCCGAGGGCGCCCCCGCCGACGTCTTCGCCTCGGCCGACGAGAAGAACATGGCCAAGGTCGTCGATCAGGCCCCCGAGCCGCAGGTCTTCGCCGGCAACACGCTCGTCATCGCCGTGCCGACGGGGAACCCCGGAGGAGTCGAGACCCTCGCCGACCTCGCCCGCGTCACGACGGTGCTGTGCGCACCCGAGGTGCCGTGCGGGGCCGCCTCGCAGACGCTGCTGTCGAACGCCGGGGTCGCCGTCACCGCCGCCAGCTCCGAGCAGAACGTCACCGCCGTCCTCACCAAGGTCGCCGCGGGCGAGGCCGACGCGGGACTCGTCTACGCCACCGACGTGGTCGGCCGCGGCGACGTCGAGGCGATCGTGCCGGCGGGAGCGGATGCCGTGATCAACCGCTACCCGATCGCCTCTCTCGCCGACGCCCCGAACCCGCGGGCGGCGGCGGCGTTCGTGGAGTTCGTCTTCTCGGACGCCGGGCAGCGGATCCTCGCCGACGCCGGCTTCCGCGCCCCGTGACCGGCGGCTTCATCCCGCGCTGGCTCATCGTTCCGGCGGGCGTCGGACTGCTCTTCCTGCTCGTGCCCCTGACGGCGCTCGTCGCGCGGGTGCAGTGGACGACGCTGCTGAGCGACGTCACCTCACCCGCGGCGCTGTCGGCGCTCGGGCTGTCGCTGGGAACCGGGGCGGTGGCCACCGCAGTCTGCGCGGTCGTCGGCATCCCGCTCGCCCTTCTGATCGCCCGCAGCGCCGACCGGACCGCGGCGGTGCTGCGCGCCCTGGTGACGGTGCCGCTCGTGCTGCCGCCGATGGTCGGGGGCGTCGCCCTGCTCTACCTGTTCGGACGCAGCGGGCCTCTCGCGGGGCTCGGTCTGCCGTTCACGACCCCGGCGGTCGTGCTGGCGCAGGTCTTCGTCGCGCTGCCGTTCCTGGTGCTCGCCGTCGAGGGAGCCCTGCGCAGCACGGGCGTCGCCCTCGAGCGCACCGCCGCATCGCTCGGAGCCTCGCGCGCCACGATCCTGCGCCGGGTGACCCTGCCGCTCGCGGCCCCCGGGATCGTCGCGGGGGTGGTGC
>NZ_QAJB01000232.1:0-1442 GCF_003061325.1 Microbacterium sp. HMWF026 | reverse complement strand
GCCCGTTCCCGTACCGGTCCCCGCGCCGGGGGCGCCCGCGCCCGGGGTGCCCGTACCGGGGGTCACGCCGCCGGAACCGCCCGTGCCGGGAGTGCCACCATTCGACCCACCCGTGCCCGGGTCGACCACCGCGGCCGGGACCAGCACGCCCGAGCGGCTCGCACCGTCCTGGAACCCGGATGCCGTCGCCGTCACCGCGACGCTGATCTCGCGACCCGCGTCCGCGGCGGTCAGGAGGTAGGCGTCGGCCGTGGCGCCGTCGATCGGCGATCCGTCGCGCAGCCACGCGAAGGCCAGGACGGCATCCGCGGGATCGGTCGTCGCCGTGGCCCGTACGGTCGATCCGACGCGCGGCTCTCCGGTGACGACCGGAGTGCCCACGCCCACGGCACGGTTCACCGTCACCGTGTACGTGCGCGACATCCCGTCGGGGGCGGTCACCTCGACCGTGCCGACGCCGCCGACCGCACGTGCGGCCGGGTCGGCAGCGCCCGGCTGCGTGACGACGACGCGAGCGTCCTCGTCCACGGCGAGCGCGTGCAGGCTCGGCCAGGCCGCCCCGGTGGAGGTGACCGTGTACGCGAGGGTGTCGGGGTCGAAGCCCGCGACGGGCTCGTCGCCGACCGTCAGCCGCGCCAGATCGGCGATGCCGGCGGGGGCGGGGGCGGCCGCGTAGATCTCGACCTCGGACACGATCATGTGCGTCTGCGGGCGCGCGGTCATGACCACGCGCACCTCGTCGGCCGCACCCGTGAGCGGCACGCTCACGCGCGGCGCACCGCTCGCGGGATCGGGAACCGGCGTGGCCGCGCCCTGCACCCACTCGCCGTCGGCGAGACGGTGGTCCACCCGGATCGAGGTGGGCCAGCTGAGGGTCGCTCCGTCGCGGTAGAACTGCACGTCGACGTGCGTGAGCGTCTCGCGCTGGGCCAGACGGTAGCTCAGCGTGTCCTGCTCGTTCTTGGTACCCGAACGCCAGTTCGACCATCCCTTGTCGGTCGTGCTGCCGTTGATGGTGTTGCGGACGTCGTACTGCGCGCTCTCGGTGAACGTCGCCGTCGGCTGGCTCTGCGGGGCGACGTTGTGCTCCGAGGCGGCCGTGACGATGACCGTCAGGCGCGCCGGCAGCTTCTCTCCGCTGGGCCCCGTCGCCACGCCGGCGACCTCGACGGTCCCCGGTGCCGCGAACGAGGTGTCGCTCAGTCCGTCCCAGCTCCACACGACGGGCACCCCGTACCCCGCGCCCG
Organism: Microbacterium sp. HMWF026; assembly: GCF_003061325.1. Classification (NCBI taxonomy): domain Bacteria; kingdom Bacillati; phylum Actinomycetota; class Actinomycetes; order Micrococcales; family Microbacteriaceae; genus Microbacterium; species Microbacterium sp. HMWF026. The sequence continues at coordinate 195 of NZ_QAJB01000232.1, read as the reverse complement.
AGGGGCGCAGTTCGGCCTGGACCTCGGCATCCGCCTGCTTCTGCACGGTGCCGAGGGCGCTGCCGGCGGGGACGGTGACCGACGCCGGCCGCGTCGCGGTGAACGCGCCGACCTCGACCGTCGCGGTCGCCTCGAAGGGCGCTCCGAAAAGGTCGGTGCCGGTGCCGCGTACCTGGACCGTGCCGGGGCGCGAGA
>NZ_QAJB01000231.1:4423-7666 GCF_003061325.1 Microbacterium sp. HMWF026 | reverse complement strand
TGCCCGGAGCGGTCGCCACGACCGGGATCGTCGCCGTCGTGGTGGTCGTGAGCGTCTCTCTGACGCTGGTCGGCGGCGCCGCGGTCGCGGCGCAGCGACTGGCCGGAACCGCCGACGCGGCGGCGCTCGCGGCGGCCGACGCGGCGAGCGGCGCGGTCGCGGGTAGTCCCTGCGCCGAGGCCCGGCTCGTCGCCGAGGCGGGCGGGGCGCGCCTCACCTCGTGCGAACTCGACGGCCTCGTCGCCACCATCGGCGTCGCCGGGGCGTACGGTGGAATTTCATTCGATGCGCATTCGCGGGCCGGACCCCCCGATGCTTCGAGCCCGTGAGACCTCTCGGAACCCGGACAGAAAGGCGTGTGTATGGTGTGCATCGACGAAAGGACCCCAGTGGCAAACGGCAAGAAACTCGTCATCGTCGAGTCCCCGACGAAGATGAAGTCGATCCAGGGATACCTCGGCGACGACTACGAGGTGCTCAGTTCGGTCGGTCACATCCGCGACCTCGCATCGAAGAAAGAGATCCCCGCCGACAAGAAGGCGGCGTACGGCAAGTACTCCATCGACGTCGAGAACGACTTCGACCCCTTCTACGTCGTCAACGACCGCAAGACCAAGACGGTGGCCGAGCTCAAGCGGGCTCTCAAGGGCGCCGACGAAGTCCTGCTCGCCACTGATGGTGACCGCGAGGGCGAGGCCATCGCGTGGCACCTGCTCGAGGTCCTCAAGCCCAAGGTTCCCGTGCGTCGCATGATCTTCCACGAGATCACCAAGGACGCCATCAAAGAGGCCGCCGAGCACACCCGTGAGCTCGACGTCTCGCTCGTCGACGCCCAAGAGACGCGTCGCGTCCTCGACCGCCTCTACGGCTGGGACGTCTCGCCCGTGCTGTGGCGCAAGGTCGGTTCCGGCCGCGAGGGCACGGCGCTCAGCGCCGGCCGCGTGCAGTCGGCCGCGACCCGCATGGTGGTCGAGCGCGAGCGCGAGCGCATGGCGTTCGTCTCCGCCTCCTACTGGGACGTCGAGGCGCTCGCCTCGCAGGCCGGTTCGTCGTTCACCACGCGTCTGAACCGCCTCGACGGCGCCCCGATCGCCCGCGGCGGCGACTACGACGACAACGGTCAGCTCAAGAAGGCCGTCGTCGTCCTCGACGAGACCGCCGCCCGCTCGCTGGCCGACGCCATCACGGCCGCCGGTCGCGCGACCGTCGCCAAGGTCGAGGCCAAGCCCGGAACCCGCAGCCCGCGCGCCCCCTTCACCACCTCGACCATGCAGCAAGAAGCGGGTCGCAAGCTCTCAATGAGCGCCAAGCACGCCATGGGCGTCGCGCAGCGGCTCTACGAGAAGGGCTTCATCACCTATATGCGTACCGACTCGGTCGCGCTGTCGGGCCAGGCCATCTCGGCCGCCCGGGCGCAGGCCGTCGCTCTGTACGGCGACAAGGCCGTGCCGGCCAACCCGCGCGTCTACAAGAGCAAGTCCAAGAACGCGCAAGAGGCGCACGAGGCCATCCGTCCCTCTGGTGAGACCTTCCGTACGCCGTCGTCGCTCGCCTCCTCGCTCGACCGCGACGAGCAGAAGCTGTACGACCTGATCTGGAAGCGCACGGTCGCCAGCCAGATGGCGGATGCCAAGTACGAGACCACGACGGTGACGCTCACCGTCGACGCGGCCGATAAGGTCGCCGAGTTCACGGCATCCGGAACCGTCTACACCTTCAAGGGCTTCCTCGAGGCGTACGAAGAAGGCGCCGACGAGAAGCGCAACGACCGCGACACCGACGCCGACCAGTCGCTCCCGGCCGTGTCGGTGGGCGACGAACTCGCGATCAGCGACGTCGAGCCCAAGGGGCACAGCACCTCGCCCAAGCCCCGCTACACCGAGGCGAGCCTGGTCAAGGCCCTCGAAGAGAAGGGCATCGGCCGTCCCTCGACCTTCGCCAGCATCATCGGCGTGATCCTCGACCGCGGCTACGTCACCAAGCGCGGCCAGGCTCTCGTTCCGAGCTGGCTCGCGTTCAGCGTGGTGCGCCTGCTCGAAGAGCACTTCGCCGACCTCGTCGACTACGACTTCACGGCGGCCCTCGAGGACGACCTCGACGCGATCGCCCGCGGCGAGCAGCGTCGCACCGAATGGCTGAAGGAGTTCTACTTCGGCTCCGACAAGCAGATCGGTCTGCGTCACATCGTCGACAACCTCGGCGAGATCGACGCGCGGGAGCTCAACTCGACGCGCATCACCGACACCGCCACGCTGCGCTTCGGCAAGTACGGCCCGTACCTCGAGGTCACCGATCCCGCGGCCGAGGCCGACGCCAAGCCGCGCATCGTGAACATCCCCGAAGACCTCGCCCCCGACGAGCTCACGCCCGAGAAGGCGCAGGAGCTCATCGATGCTCCCGTGGCGGGCGACCGCGTGCTCGGTGAGAACCCCGAGAACGGCAAGCTCGTCGTCGTGAAGGACGGGCGTTTCGGTCCGTACGTGCAAGAGGTGGATGCCGAGGAGCCCGACGAGGTCGATCAGGCCACCGGCGAGGTCGTCGAGCAGCCCAAGAAGCGCACCACCAAGAAAGAGGCCGCGCCCAAGCCCCGGACGGCGTCGCTCTTCCGCTCGATGTCGGTTGACACGATCGACCTCGGTACCGCCCTGCAGCTGCTCTCGCTGCCGCGCGTCGTCGGAGCCGACCCCGAGACGGGTGCCGAGATCACCGCGCAGAACGGCCGTTTCGGCCCGTACCTCAAGAAGGGGACGGACTCCCGCTCCCTCGACAACGAGCAGCAGATCTTCGACATCACGCTCGATGAGGCGATCGCGAAGTACGCTGAGCCCAAGTACGGCGCTCGCCGTGCTTCCAGCGCGCTCAAGGAGTTCGACGCGGATCCCGTCAGCGGCAAGCCGATCCGGCTCAAGGACGGCCGATTCGGCCCGTACGTCACCGACGGCGAGACGAACGCGACCGTCCCGCGCGGCGAGAACGCGCTCGAGATCACCTTCGAGCGGGCCGTGGAACTGATCGCCGACAAGCGGGCCAAGGGCCCGGCCCCGAAGAAGGCGACGACCGCCCGAAAGACGACGGCGGCCAAGACCACCGCGGCGAAGACGACGGCGGCCAAGTCGACGGCCGCGAAGACGACGGCCGCGAAGACGACCGCGGCCAAGTCGACGACCGCGAAGACGACGGCCGCCAAGACGACGGCGGCGAAGACCACGGCGACCAAGGCGACCACGACACGGAGCACGGCCG
>NZ_QAJB01000231.1:0-4413 GCF_003061325.1 Microbacterium sp. HMWF026 | reverse complement strand
CCGCCGCCAAGACCACGGCCGCCAAAGCCCCGACCACGCGCAAGGCGCCGGCGTCGTCGTCGTGACCGCGCACGGCACCCGGCCGCTGCACGCTCCGCGCGCGGCGGCGGCCGGGGGGCCCGGCCTGTTCGTCACCTTCGAGGGCGGCGACGGGGCGGGCAAGACGACGCAGGCCGCGCTGCTGGAGCAGTGGATCGGCGACCGCGGCGGCTCCGTGGTCCGCACGCGCGAACCCGGCGGTACCGACGTGGGCGTGCGCATTCGCGACATCGTCCTGCACCACCGCGGTCACATCGATCCGCGCGCCGAGGCGCTGCTGTACGCGGCCGACCGCGCCCACCACGTCGAGACGGTCGTTCGTCCCGCGATCGCACGGGGCGACATCGTCATCCAGGACCGCTACCTCGACTCCTCGGTCGCGTATCAGGGCGCGGGCCGTGTGCTCGACGCGCACGACGTGCGTGCGCTGTCGCTGTGGGCCACCGGCGGGCTGCTGCCCGACCTGACCGTGCTGCTCGACCTCGATCCGGCCGCCGCTCGACGGCGATTGGATGCCGACGACAAGCCCTTCGACCGCCTCGAGGCCGAGAAGGGCGAGTTCCACGCGCGCGTGCGCTCCGCGTTCCTCGACCTCGCCGCGGCCGAGCCCGATCGCTTCCTCGTCCTCGACGCGACGCAGCCGCCCGAGTCGCTCGCGCAGCGCGTGCAGGCGGCTGTCGCGGCCCGCTTGAGCTGACGTCGCCACCGCCGCGGACGCCGCACCCTCGGGGCATCCACAGCCGACGCCCCGCGGTCGTGTCGGACCCCGCGATTAGGCTGGATGCCATGTCCGTCGCCAGCGCCCCGATCAGCACGTCCGTCGGTGCGGCGCCCTTCCCGTGGGACGCGGTGTGGGGGCAGGACGACGCGGTCGCCACACTGCGCGCGGCGGCGTCCGACCCGGCGGCCCTCGCCCACGCGTGGCTCATCACCGGCCCGCCCGGCTCGGGTCGCTCGACCCTCGCGTACGCCTTCGCGGCGGCCCTCATCGCCGACCCGGGCGACGAGCGGGCCCAGCAGCAGGTCCTTGCGCGCACCCACCCCGATCTCACGGCCCTGCGCACCGAGCAGGTGGTCATCCGCATCGATGAGGCGCGTCGTCTGGTCGAACGCGCATCGTTCGCCCCCTCGCTCGGTCGTCACCGTGTGATCGTCGTCGAAGACGCCGATCGCATGGCTGAGCGCACCTCGAACGTCCTGCTCAAGGCGCTCGAAGAACCCCCCGAGAAGACGGTGTGGGTGCTCTGCGCCCCCAGCGACGCCGACCTGCTCCCCACGATCCGCTCGCGCGTGCGCGTGCTCCGGTTGCGCGAGCCCTCGGTCGCCGACGTGGCCGCGCTGATCGTCGAACGCACCGGCGTCACCCCCGACGTGGCCGAGGAATCCGCCCGCCACGCGCAGCGGCACATCGGCATGGCTCAGCGGCTCGCCACCGACGACGACGCGCGAGCCCGCCGGGCCGAGACGCTCGCGGCGGTCCTCGCGGTGCGCGGCATCGGCGACGCCGTCGACGTCGCCGGACGCATCGTGCGTCTCGCCACCGACGACGCCAAAGCGCTCACCGCCACCCGCGACGACGAAGAGAGACGTGCGCTGCTGCGCATGCTCGGTGTCGCCGAGGGCGCGGCCGTCCCGCCCTCCGTCCGCGGGCAGGTCAACGCCCTCGAAGACGATCAGAAACGCCGTGCCACGCGGAGCCTGCGCGACGGGATCGATCGCGTGCTCACCGACCTGCAGTCGCTGTTCCGCGACGTCGTCATGCTCCAGTACGGACGCGAGGCCGACCTCGTCAACAGCGAGCGGCTCGACGCGCTGCGCGCCCTCGCGGGGGAGTGGACCCCCGCCCGAACTCTCGGGGTGCTGGACCGCATCTCGGTCACCCGAAAGAACCTCGAGCAGAACGCCGCACCGCTGCTGGCGCTGGAGAGCCTCATGATCACCGTCGCCAACGGATCCGCCCCGTGACCGCCCGTCGCCGTCTCGCCGCCGCCGTCGCGGCTCTCGCGGGCCTGGCCGTGACGCTGTCCGGGTGCCTGTATGCGCAGATCCCCCCGATGGCCCCCGACACGACGCGATCGCCCGCACCCCAGACCGAGGGCATCGACCCGAGCCTGCTGCCCTACTACGGCCAGACGCTCACCTGGAGCGATTGCGGCGCGGCGGGTTTCGACTGCACCACCGTCACGGCACCGCGCGACTACGCCGATCCCTCGGCGGGCGAGCTGCAGCTGGCCGTCATCCGGCACCGGGCGACCTCGGGCGAACCGCTCGGGTCGTTGCTGACCAACCCCGGCGGACCCGGTGTCAGCGGGGTCGACACCGTGCGCGACTCCCTCTCGCTCGTCGCCGACGAGAACCTCACGCGTTCCTACGACGTGATCGGGTTCGACCCGCGCGGAGTCGGGCAGTCCGCACCGGTCACCTGCTACGACGCGGCGGGCATGGACGCCTTCCTCTACGACATCCCCCCGGGCACCCGGGGGAGCGACGAGCGCAACGCCGCCCTCGAGCAGCGCCAGGCCGACTTCGCCGCGGCCTGCGCGGCGGGGAGCGATGGCATCCTCCCCTACATCTCCACCGAGAATGCGGCGCGCGACATGGACCTGCTCCGTGCGGTGCTGGGGGATCCGAAACTGAACTACCTCGGCTTCTCCTACGGGTCGTTCCTGGGCGCGACCTACGCGGGGTTGTTCCCGGAGCGCGTCGGACGAATGGTGCTCGACGGCGGCATCGACCCGAGTCTTCCGGGCACCGAGAGCGGGATCGCCCAGGCGGTCGGGTTCGAGAACGCTCTGCGTGCCTTCATGGGCGATTGCCTGTCGACGTCCGAGTGCCCGTTCAGCGGCTCCGTCGACGATGCGATGGCCGACCTGTCGTCGCTGCTCGCGCGCGTCGACGCCCGACCGATCACAGGCCCCGACGGAAGACGCCTGGGCGCGGACTCCCTCGTCACGGCGATCGTGGCGGCGCTCTACAGCGATCAGAGCTGGCCGTATCTGCGCGTGGCACTCGCCGACGTGCTCAACGGCGACGCCTCGGTCGCCTTCCAGCTCGCGGACTTCTACAACGGTCGCGTCGACGGGCAGTACCAGGACAACACCCTGCAGGCCCTGCGTGCCTACAACTGCGTCGATTACCCCGACGAGGGCGACCAGGACGATCCGGCCGTCGAGCAGGAGCTCTCGCAGAAGGCGCCCGTCGTCGCCCCGTACTGGCTCGGTCCCGACGCCTGTGCGGCGTGGCCGGCTCCGCCCACCGGCACGCGGGCGCCGATCACGGCCCCCGGTTCTCCTCCGATCGTCGTGCTCGGTACGACGGGCGATCCGGCCACGCCGTACACCGAGGCGCAGGCGCTCGCCGGTCAGCTGTCGCAGGGCGTGCTCGTCACGTACGTCGGAGAGGGGCACCTCGCCTACAACAAGGGCAACGACTGCGTGAACGCCGCCGTGGACGACTATCTCGTCGACGGCACGGTGCCCGCCGAGGGACTGCGCTGCGAGTGACGTCGCTCGCGCCTAGGCTTGTTCCGTCAGACCCGAGGAGATCCCTATGACCGCGCCCATCGCCGACCTGGCGACCTACATCGACCACACGCTGCTCAAGCCCGAGGCCACCCGTGCCGACGTCGAGCGCCTCATCGCCGAAGGTGCCGAGCTCGGGACCTACAGCGTGTGCATCTCGCCGTCGTTCCTGCCGGTCGAGGTACCCGCGGGCCTCAAGCTCGCCGTCGTGTGCGGCTTCCCCAGCGGCAAGCACCACGCCGACGTCAAGGCCGCCGAAGCGGCGCTGTCGGTGGCGCAGGGGGCCGACGAGATCGACATGGTCATCGACATCGGTGCGGCCATCGCGGGGGACTACGCCCTCGTCGAGGCCGAGATCCGCGCCGTGCGCGCGGCGGCTCCGGCCCCGACCGTGCTCAAGGTCATCATCGAGTCGGCGGCACTCAGCGACGAGGCGATCGTCGCCGTATGCCAGGCGGCGGTGGCCGCCGGTGCCGACTTCGTCAAGACCTCCACGGGCTTCCACCCGGCCGGTGGCGCATCGGTGCACGCCGTCGAGCTGATGAAGCAGACCGTCGGCGACCGGGCCGAGGTCAAGGCCTCGGGCGGGGTGCGCACGCGCGAAGCGGCCGAGCAGATGATCGCCGCCGGTGCCACGCGCCTCGGTCTCTCGTCGAGCCGCGACATCCTCGCCGACCGCACCGCGAGCGGCGATTACTGATCGCGTTCCGCGAAGTGCTCTGGAGCATGTAAGATCGATGATCGTGCACGCGACAGCGCGCACATGCCGCCTTAGCTCAGACGGCAGAGCGATTCACTCGTAATGAATAGGTCAAGGGTTCGATTCCCTTAGGCGGCTCCGAAGGCCCTCACC
>NZ_QAJB01000230.1:0-7858 GCF_003061325.1 Microbacterium sp. HMWF026 | reverse complement strand
ACCCCCGACACTCCCCCGAAAGGAGACGCGCGATGACCGATGACGACGACGACATGACCGTCTTCAGCGACAAACGCCAGAAGCGCGTCAAGATCACCGCGTGGATCGTGATCGGCGCCCTGGTGCTCACCGGCGGCGGCGCCACGGTCATCTCGCTCATCCTCGGCTGAACGCCCGCGCGAGCGGACCTCCGCGCGCAGGGCGACGGTCGCGCTAGACGAGTGCGGCGAAGCGCTCGGTCTTCTCCACGGGGCCGATCACGATCAGCAGGTCGCCCTTGTGGATGACGGATGCCGCGCCAGCGGCGTGCCACTGCCCGTCGGCATGACGCACCTTGACGATCGTCACCCCGTGGCGACGGCGTACCGCGGACTGCTCGAGGGTTTGACCCACCAGCTCGCGCGGAGCCACGGTCTTCGCGACGACGAGGTCGCGATCGAATTCGACGTAGTCGAGCATGGCTCCCCGGACGAGGTGGGCCACGCGGCGCCCCATGTCGGCTTCGGGGTAGACGACGTGCTCGATGCCGAGCTGCTCCAGGATCAGGCCGTGCTGTTCGCTGATCGCCTTGGCCCAGATCGACCGCGTTCCCATCCGCTTGAGCAGCGAGGTGGTGAGGATGCTCGCCTGGATGTCGGACCCGATGCCGACCACCACCCGGTCGAATTCGGCGATGCCGAGCTGCTCGAGCGCCGCCTGCTTGGTCGAGTCGGCCCGCACCACGTGCGTCAGGACACCGTTCAGCGACTGGACGATGTCCTCGTCGGTGTCGACGCCGAGCACCTCGCTGCCGCTGCGCGCGAGCTCGGTGGCCAGCGCGCCGCCGAAGCGCCCGAGCCCGATGACGGCGATCGAGGTGGCCGAGTTCCCGCGGGCCCGCCGACGGCTGAAGAACGTGTTGTTATCCAATGATCGGACGCTCCTTCGGGAGTTCGTACATGCGCTTCTCGCGCGTCAGCGCGAGGGCTGCACCGAGCAGGACGGGGCCCAGACGGCCGATGAACATCAGGGCGATGAGGATGAGCTGCGCGAGGGGGGGAAGATCTGCCGTGATGCCGGTCGACAGGCCCACCGTGGCGAACGCCGACACCACCTCGAAGAAGACGCGCTCGAATCCGTAGGGGCTCAGCAGCATGATGGCGAGCGTCGATCCGACGACCAGGGCCACCGACAGCAGGGCGACGGTCAGCGCCTCGCGGTGCGTGGAGCGGGGCAGGCGCTTGCCGAACATGTTGACCGCGGTGTCGCCACGGAGTTCGGCGAGCACGATGAACAGCAGGACCGCGAATGTCGTGATCTTGAGGCCGCCGGCGGTACCCGCCGGTCCACCGCCGATGAACATGAGGATGTCGGTGACGAACCAGCTCTCGGGCAGCATCTGGGAGACGTCGATGGAGTTGAACCCCGCCGTCCGCGGCATGACCGACATCGTGAATCCCGCGAGCAGTCGCCCGGCGGGGTCCAGGGGGCCGAGCGTCGCCGGGTTCGACCACTCCAGGGCGGTGAGGACCACCGACCCGACCACGAGCAGCACGACGGAGCCCACCAGGACGGTGACCGTGTTGAGCGTCCACTTGCGGGGGAAGCGGTAGCGACGCCACAGCTCCATGATCACGGGGAATCCGAGGCCGCCGATGATGATGGCCGCGCAGATCGGCAGGCAGATGAACGGGTCGGTGGCGAACGAGATGAGGCTGTCGCTGAAGAGCGCGAATCCGGCGTTGTTGAAGGACGAGACCGAGTGAAAGACGCCCAGCCACACCGCCCGCGCGAACGGTTCGTCGTACGCCAGCCAGAACCGCCCGGCGAGCAGGACGGCCACGACCGCCTCGGTCGCCAGGGCGATGATCGCGACCCCCGTGAGCACCCGACGGACGTCGCCCACCGCCACCGTGTGGGTCTCGCTCACCGCGGTCAAACGGGTCCGCAGCCCGAGCCGCCGCGCGACGAGCAGACCGAGCAGGGTCGCCAGGGACATGACGCCGAAGCCGCCCACCTGGATCAGGACCATGATGACGACCTGACCGAACGGCGACCAGAAGTTCGGAGTGTCGACCACGATGTGTCCGGTGACGCACAGGGCGCTCGTGGCCGTGAAGAGGGCCTCGAGAAGGGTCGCCGATCGCTCCTGGGTCGCGACCGGCAGGCTCAGCAGGGCGGTCCCCACCGCCAGGGCGCCGCCGAACGCGAGGGCGATGACGCGCCCAGGGGTGAGAAGAGCCCCGCGCCGTCGCGCCACGCGTGTCCCGTTCCTCACCGGGATACGATCTCACACCCCTCGCGCCCGCTCTCACGGCGGGGCCCCACCCCGGGCGGAAACCGTTGCGCGCGGTCGGGTCGCCTCTGCGGATTCCGGCCCGACGCCCAGCCCACTGTCGGAGCCCCGACGTAGCATGGGGGCGTGGAACCGCTCCTGGCCCTATTCGCCGAGTGGTGGTGGATCGGCCCGGCAGCGGCCGGTGCGGGCACCGTCGGCTGGGTCGGCGTGCGCCGCTCCCGCCGTCGCGCGCTCCCGTCGGGCGCCACGACCACCGGTGACCGCGCCGTCCGCGTCTGGGCCACTCGTCCGATGGGCAAGAGCGCCGCGCGTCGCCTCGAGGTGGATGCCGCCGTCCTCGACCTGCAGATGGCGCGCAACGCCGTCACCCGCGGCCGCGCCGACGTCAAGGTCGCCGACGCCGAGGTGGTGCGCGCCCAGGCGGAGCGGGCGGCATCCCGTGTCTCGAACGACGTCGTCTCCGCCGCTCGCGCTCGATTGGTCGACGCGCAGCGCGACCTGCGCGCCGCCGTCGCCGAGGTGCGCGCGCGTCGGGCCGGGCTCAAGGCGGCGAAGGCCATGCTGCCCGCGATCCGCACCGGCAGTGCGCCGCTGCCGGTCGCGCGCCTGCTCGCCGAGCACGACGCGATCCTCGCGAGGTGGATGGCCTACGAGACCGATCCCGCCCTCGCGATCGACTATCCGGCGATGAGCGACTCGCGTTCACCGTTGCTGGCCGACTTCCTCCGGGCGCACGAGCGGGCGCAGTGGGTGCGTCCCGCGTCGGTGCAGACGCGCCTCGCACCCGCCGACTACCTCGCCTACCGCGACGCGGTGCGGCGCACCGCTCACGCCTTCGATCGCGCCGAGCGCGCGGCCCGTGGCGGCACTCCGCCGAGCATCGAGGGGGGCGACGCGTGGAGCCGGGTGGCATCCGACCTCGCCGAAACCGCCCAGCGAGCCCTCGCCCGCTCGATGGAGTCGATGGGCCGCGCCGCGGCACGCAGCTGGACCGAGCGCGGCGCGAAACGCGCGTCCAAGGGTGCTCGGGCGTCCACCCCGCCGGCGCCGGAACGCACCCCCTGGCCGCCGCCCGCACGGGATCGTCCGCAGCCCCCGCGTCCCTGATCAGCCGCGGCGCGAGCGCGTAGCATGGCGCCGTGCAGGACTTCTGGAATTTCGCCGGCCACTACTGGTGGCTCGTCTTCCCGCTCTTCGGGATGACGATGGGCGCGATCAACGCCCGTGTGAAGCACCGTGAGGTCACCGCGCGCCGCCGCCACAAGGAACAGCTCGAACTGCTCGCCGCTCAGGCGGGGTCTCGCGCCGACGCCCCCGCCGCGCCCGCGGCCCTGGACGCCGCCGGCGACGGACAGCGGCGCGCCGAGCAGTCGCACGACGACGTCACGCACCGCTGGCTCGAGTACGAGCTCGACGCGACGAAGCTCATCACCTACCCCGCGATGAGCGACGGCCGTCAGCCGTTGACCGCCGCCTTCCTGCGCGCGAAGAAGGTCGCCGACAAGCTGCGTCCCCGCCCGGACGAGACGCTCCCCGCCGACCGGCTGCGCGAGTACCGCGACGCGGTCACCGACTACGAGGTGGCCTTCGAGGTCGCCGAGCGCGACGCGCGCCGTGTGAAGGATGCCGCCTTCTCTCCCGACGAACGCAAGCGCCTCGACACCGCCAAGCAGCTGCTCACCGTCGCCACGGATCAGGCAGCCACTCCCAACGAGCGGCAGCTCGCCTACCGACGCGTGCGCGAAGAGCTCGACGGTCTGATCTGGCTCAGCGACGAGGCGGTCGACGAGCTCGAGAAGAAGGTCGCCCTCGAGCTCCCCGCGCCGCGGGCGTCGACGACGCCGCCCGAGCCCGCCGCCTGAGCGGCGCTCAGCGCCTGCGCCGGATGCGCACCGGCCCGCGCGCGGTGGTCACGTCGACCACCTCGCCCTTCTGCGTGACCTCGACCTCGCCGCGCTCCACCAGCTCGTGGGCCGCGTCGCGGGCCGGCTGCATGAGGTCGCGCCAGTCGTCGCCGCCGACCGCGCGCGCCGCCTCGGACGGGCAGATCGTCTTGCCCGCTCCCCGGGCGGCTAGGAGTTCGCGAATGGATGCCACGAGCCGGGGGTCCGCACCAGACGACGGGGTCATATGTCCAGTCTCCCCCCGCGCTGTGACGCCGGGGTCAGAATGAGCCGGTGATCACCGAGCGCCATGCCCCCGACCTTCCCGGCCGCGCCGTCATCGCGCAGCGCTGGAACCGTGCGGTCTTCGTTCACTGGCGGGTGGATCCCGCCGACGTGGCGCCGCTGCTGCCGCCCGGAACGCGACCCGACGTGCACGACGGGTCGGCGTGGGTGGGTCTGGTCCCGTTCGTGCTGAGCGAGTTCCGCTTCCTCCCGCTGCCGCCGGTGCCGTTCGTCGGCACCTTCACCGAGATCAACGTCCGCACCTACGCGATCGACGACGAGGGTCGTCGCGGGGTCGTGTTCCGCACGCTCGAGGCCGAGCACCTCGCACCGGTCGTCGCGGCCCAGGCGTTGTTCGGCCTGCCCTACCGGTGGGCGCGAGCGGGCGTGCGCACCGACGGCGCGCGCATCGAGTACCGCTCGCGACGTCACGGTGGCGGGTTCCCGGGCACGCGGGTGCGGGCCACCCTCGGCACCGACACGGTGGACAACGACCTGTCCCGCTTCCTCACCGCCCGGTGGGGCTTCCACGAGCGTCACCTGGGCCGCACGATCTGGGCGGCGAACAGTCACGAGCCGTGGCCCCTGGTCACCGCCGAGCTGGATGTCCTCGACGACCAGCTCGTCGCCGACTCCGGCTTCCCCCAGCTCGCCGGACGCACCCCCGACTCGGTGCTGGCGATGCCCGCGGGGCACCCCGGCTTCATCACGCGCTTCACCGCCGCCCACGCGATCCGCTGACGAGCCACGGCGGCGGGTGCGCGGGACCGTCTCGCGGGGACTGCAACGGCTACCGGGTGAGTGATCTTCGCCGTGAGGATGAGGCCGTTCCCCAACCGCGGGGAGCGCTCCCTCCGCCCGCGCGGGGATCCTCACCGCCGCTGCGCGGAACCGCCCCTCCGACGGCGATCGTCCGCACCGACTGCCGTCGTCGTCGTGGCCTACGGTTCCGTCATGCCCCGTCCCCGCACGTTCTCGCCGCAGTCGCTGCACTGGTGGGTCCTGCTCTGCGGCCTCGCAGCGCTCGTCGCGCCGGTCGGCGCGGGCGCTTCTTTCGCGCTTCAGATCTACACACTGATGTTCGCGAGCGTCGCCGTCTTCGTCGTCGAACGGGGCAGTCCGCGCGTCCTCGTCATCGTGGTGATCGTCGTCATCGTCGCTGTGATCGGTCTGCGCTTCGCGGCAGCGATGGCCGCCATGCAGCTCTACCGCGACTTCTCCGACAGTGCCGTCGTCGTTCCCTGAAGCGGCCCCCTCCACCACACCGGTGAAGGGGGCCGCCGCACGTACCCGCGTCAGCTGCGCTGCGTCGAGAACGCCTCGGGGTTCTGCTCCAGCCACGCGTCGACGGCCTCGGCCTCGCGGCCCTCGCCGAACTCGTTGACGACGAGGTCCTCGAGCGAGCCGTACTGCTCGTCGTCGAGCTGGATGCCGGCGATGAGCTCGGCGGCATCCGGGTACTTCTCGGCGAAGCCGGCGGTGCCGAGGAAGTGCAGCGCCTCGGGGTCGCCCATCAGACCCTGGGGGTCGGCGAGGTCCTTGACGTCGTAGGCGTCATTGGCCCAGAACGGACGCCACAGCGTGACGGCGATGTCCTTCTGCGCCGCGATCGCGTTGTCGAGCTCGGTGAGCATCGCCGCGGTCGACGAGGTGACCAGCTCGAAGTCGCCGTCGAGCCCGTAGCCGGGCAGCATGGTCTCCTGCGTCTGCTTCGTCAGCCCCGCGCCCGGCTCGATGCCGTAGATGCGCCCGTCGAAGCGCGCGGCGTTGGCCTGCAGCTGCTCGATCGAGTCGATGTCGACGTAGCTGGGCACGGCGATCGTCAGCTTGGCGTTGTCGTAGTACGCACCGAGGTCCTCGATGTCGTCGCCGTAGCGGTCCATGTACGACTTGTGGGTCAGTTCGGGCCACGCCGAGGGGTAGATGTCGACGTCGCCCTGGGCGAGGCCGGTGTAGAGGGGACCCGCCTCGGTGAGCGTCTGCATCTCGACCGAGTAGCCGAGCTTCTCGAGCTGGTCCTCGAGCAGGTAGGCGGTGCTCAGGCCGTCGGTCCACGACGGCAGGAAGCCGAGCGTGATCGTGCCCTTGTCGCCGCCGTCGCCCGAGCCGCCTTCGGCCATGTTGCCGCTGGCGCATCCGGCGAGGGCGAGGGCGCCCGCGGCTCCGAGGGCGAGTGCTGAGGTGAGGTGTCGCGTGTTCATTGCTGTGTTCTCTTCCGTTTCGTATGTGATTTCCGTAGGAGCTTCTGCGTGCGAGGTGCCGAGATTCCGCACCTCACGCTCAGAAAGAGGAGACCGGATGCCGAGGGCTCAGCGCCCCGACGACACCGGTGCGCGACGCGGTGACGCCGTCTCGCGCTCGGCCTCGCTCGCGGCATCCGCTGTGGTGGTGTCGACGGACGGTGCGGCCGTGGAGGCGACCGCGGCGGAGCGCGCGGTCCGTCGCCGAGCCAGGACACCCAGCAGAGAGCCGCGGTTGTCGGCCCGATCGCCGAGCGCCGCGGTGAGCCGGTCCAGATAGACCGCGAGGATGACGACGCTCAGGCCCGCCTCGACGCCCTTGGGCAGGTTGACGGTCGATATCGACTGCACGACCTCTTTGCCGAGGCCGTCGGCCCCGACGATGCCCGCGACGACCGCCATCGACAGCGCGAGCATGATGACCTGGTTGACGCCCGCCATGATCGTAGGCATCGCGAGGGGCAACTGGATGCCGCGCAGGATCTGCCCGGGGGTCGCCCCGAAGGCGTGTCCGGCCTCGACGGTCTCGGAGTCCACCCCGCGGATGCCGAGCTCGGTCAGACGCACGCCCGGGGGCAGGGCGAAGATGACGGTCGACACCACGCCGGGCACGACGCCGATGCTGAAGAACGTGATCGCGGGGATCAGGTAGACGAAGGCGGGCATCGTCTGCATGAAGTCGAGGATGGGCTTCAGCACGGCGCGGACCGTCGGATTGCGTGCCGACCAGATGCCCAGCGGCACCGAGATCGCGACGGCGACCACGGTGGCCACGAGCACGAGCGCGAGCGTCTGCATCGCGGTGACCCACTGGCCCATCGCGAGGATGAGCGCGAAACCGACGACGGTCCCCACCGCGAGCTTCCACGAGCGCAGCAGCCAGGCCAGCAGCGCGGCGACGACGACCACGACGACGATGGGGGCGGCCAGCAGCACGTCGCTGAGACCGCCGACGAGGAATCGCACGACGACGGCGATCACGTCGAACAGGCCCGAGAGGTTGTCGCGCAGCCAGTCGACCGCGGAGTCGACCCAGACACCGACGGGGATGCGGAAGCCGTCCATCAGCGCACCACCTCGTTCTCGACGGCCGGCGCCTTGTCGGCGAGCACCGCGTCGATCTCGGCGGAGGGCAGGGGGTGGGGAAGCACGGTGATCTCCTCGGTGGAGGT
>NZ_QAJB01000229.1:0-5899 GCF_003061325.1 Microbacterium sp. HMWF026 | reverse complement strand
GGGCGGGTCAGTACGCCAGAGAACGGTCGACGGCCTCGAGGATGCGGTCGGCGTCGGGCAGGTACGTGCCCTCGAGCTTCGCGGGCGGGAAGGGCACGTCGAACCCCGACACCCGCAGGACGGGCGCCTCGAGGGCGAAGAACGCCTTCTCCATCACGGTCGCGGCGATCTCGGAGCCGAGCGAGGTGAAGCCCGGCGCCTCCTGCGCGTAGACCATGCGGCCGGTGCGGCGCACCGAGTCCAGCAGCGGACCGTAGTCGACCGGCGACAGCGAGCGCAGGTCGATGACCTCGCAGCTCGTCCCTTCGCTCTCGGCCAGGGCCGCCGCCTGCAGCAGCGTCGTGACCATCGCGCCGTGTCCGACCAGAGTCACGTCGGTGCCGCGGCGGACGATGCGACTCGCGTGCAACGGAAGCGCGGGGGCCTCGAGGTCGACCTCGCCCTTCTGCCAGTACTTCGCCTTGGGCTCCAGGAAGACCACCGGGTCGGGCGAGTCGATGGCCTGCTGGATCATCCAGTACGCGTCGTTCGCGTTCGAGGGGCTGACCACGCGCAGACCCGCGGTGTGCGTGAAGTACGCCTCGGGGCTCTCTTGGTGGTGCTCGACCGCGCCGATGTGCCCGCCATAGGGGATCCGGATGACGACGGGCATGCGCACCGCACCCTCGTGCCGGTTGGTGATCTTGGCCAACTGCGAGGTGATCTGGTCGAACGCGGGGAAGACGAAGCCGTCGAACTGGATCTCGAGCACGGGCCGGAACCCGCCCATCGCCAGACCGATCGCCGTGCCGACGATGCCCGACTCGGCCAGGGGCGAGTCGATGACGCGGCGCGGCCCGAAGTCCTTCTGCAGCCCCTCGGTGACGCGGAACACGCCGCCGAGCGGACCGATGTCCTCGCCCATGAGCAGGACGCGGTCGTTCGTCTCGAGCGCGCGGCGGAGCCCGGCGTTCAGGGCCCGGCTGATCGGAAGGTTCTCGGTCACTGCACGCCCCCTTCCATCGAGGCCTCGTAGTCGTCGAGCCAGCGCTGCTCCTCGGCGATCAGGGCGTGGGCCTCGGAGTAGACAGTGTCGAACATGTGGGCGCGGGGGATCGTGCCGAGCTCGTTCGTGCGCACGCGCACGTCGTCCGCCAGCGCCCGGCCCTCGGCATCCGCGTCGTCGAAGAACTGCTGCGAGGCGCCGCGGCCCTCGAGGAACGCGCGCATACGGGCGATCGGGTCGCGCCCGGCCCAGGCCTTCTCTTCGTCGGAGGTGCGGTACTTCGTCGGGTCGTCGCTCGTCGTGTGCGCACCCATGCGGTAGGTCATCGCCTCGATCGCGCGGGGTCCGCCACCGGCACGCGCCTCGTCGAGCGCCACCTTCGACACGGCGAAGCTGGCGAGCACGTCGTTGCCGTCGACCTGAAGACTCGGGATGCCGTACCCCTCGCCGCGCTTGTACAGCGGCGAGCGCGACTGCGTGGCGACGGGCACCGAGATGGCCCACTGGTTGTTCTGGAGGAAGAAGACCTCGGGGGTCTGGAAGCTCGCCGCGAACACCATCGCCTCGTGCACGTCGCCCTGGCTCGAGGCGCCGTCGCCGTAGTAGACGATGACGGCCTCGTCGCGCTCGGGATCGCCCGTGCCGCACTTGCCGTCGAACACCAGGCCCATGCCCAGACCCGTGGCGTGCAGCGTCTGCGCCCCGAGCACGAGCGTGTAGATGTGCGTGTTGCCGTTCTTGGGGTCGGTCGGGTCCCACCCGCCGTGGGTGAGTCCGCGCATCAGGCGGATGATGTCGAGAGGGTCGACGCCGCGGATGCGCGTGACCACGTGCTCGCGGTACGAGGGGAAGACGTGGTCCTGCGCGCGGGCCGCCCGGGCGGAGCCGACCTGCGCGGCCTCCTGCCCGAAGGACGGCGGCCACAGGGCCAGCTGGCCCTGACGCTGCAGGTTGGTGGCCTGCACGTCGAACGCGCGGATCGAGACCATGTCGCGGTAGAAGGTCTCGAGCTCGGCGTCGGTCAGGGCGTCGATGAGCGGCAGGTAGCGCTCGGCTGCGGGCGTGGGAGCCAGGGTGCCGTCGGCTGCCAGAACGCGCACGAGAGCGGGGTCGTCGAGCGGGGTCATGCACCCACGCTAACGCGCTGCCCATGCGCGAGACCGCATGAGGTGCACAACGGATGCCACGATCCGGCGTACGTGATCGACAAAGGGGCGCGGGTCAGCGGGGGGCCGTGGCGGCGGCGACCTCGACGACGCGGTCGAGCGACTCCTCTTCGCCGATCGACACGCGGATGCCGTCTCCCGGGAACGGACGCACGATCAGCCCGGCCTCTTCGAACGCCGCGGCGACCTCGACCGTGCGGTCTGCGGCGGGGAACCACACGAAGTTGCCCTGCGCATCGGGGATGCCCCACCCGGTCTCGCGCAGGCGCTCGACCAGGCGGTCGCGCCGCTCGGCGATGACCGAGACCCGGTGCAGCAGCTCGCTCTCGGCATCCAGGCTCGCCAAGGCCGCCGCCTCGCCCGCGGCCGTGACCGACAGCGGGATGGCCGTGCTGCGGGCGGCGTCGAGAACGCCCGTGTGGCCGATCGCGTACCCGATGCGCAGACCCGCCAGGCCGTACGCCTTCGAGAAGGTGCGCAGCACCACCACGTTGGGGCGGGCGAGCACCGCGCGCACGCGACCGCCCTCGACGGAGGCGGGGTCGGTGACGAACTCGGCGTAGGCCTCGTCGAGCACGATCAGCACGTCGCGCGGCACCCGGTCGACGAACGAGACGAACTCCTCGTAGCCGACCGTCGGCCCGGTCGGGTTGTTGGGGCTGCACACGATCACCAGGCGCGTGCGGTCGGTCACCGCATCCGCCATCGCGGGCAGGTCGTGGCGGAAGTCGGCGGTGAGGGGCACCTGCACGCTGGTCGCGCCGGCGACCGCGACGAGAGAGGGGTACGCCTCGAACGAACGCCACGCGTAGACGACCTCGTCGCCGGGACCCGAGGTGGCCAGCAGCAGCTGCGCGAGCAGCGACACGCTCCCAGCGCCGATGTGCACCTCGTCGGGCGAGACGCCGTAGCGCGCGGCGAGGCGCTCGCGCAGGCGCGCGGCCGTGGCATCCGGGTACCTGTTGAAAGCACCTGCGGCGTTCACCGCGTCGAGGACGCCGGGCAGCGGCTCGAAGGGGTTCTCATTGCTCGAGAGCTTGAAGGCGTCGGGGCTGGCCTGCTTGCCCTGGCGGTAGGCCGGCAGCGCGGCGATCTCGGGACGGATACGTGGCAGGACCGGCTCTTCACTCACCCCGCGAGCCTAATCCGGGGCGGGGCGCGCGCGTCAGTCCCTCTTCGACGGGCTTCCTCCCCAGCCCTGCGGGGCAACGATCTTCTCCGCAAGCCCGCTGCGCCGACGCGGACGGATGCCACGATGGGGGCATGCGCTTCGTCGTCCGCGTCGCCGTCAACGCCTTCGCCATCTGGATCGTCACGCTGCTGCCGGCTCTGCAGGTGCGGCTCATCCCGTTCGCCCCCGGCGAGGGGCTGCAGGTGCTGCTGACCCTGCTGCTGGTGGGTCTGATCTTCGCGCTGGTCAACTCGATCGTCGGCACGGTCGTCAAGATCGTCGCGATCCCGCTGTACATCCTCACCCTCGGGCTCATCTCGCTCGTGATCAACGGCTTCCTGCTGTGGCTGACCGCCGCGATCACCGGCAACTGGGACTGGGGACTGCGCACGGGCGAGTTCTGGCTGACGGTGGTGGCGGCCCTGCTCATCGGCATCATCAACGCCGTTCTCGGCGGCATCCTCCGGCCTCGACGCGACGAGCGCGCACGCGGCTGATGCGCACGCGGCGCTTTCTCGCCATGATGGAGGGATGACCGCGAGTGCCGACGCGCCCTTCCGCGTCGTGTTCGTCTGCAGCGGCAACATCTGCCGGTCGCCGATGGCCGATGTGGTGTTCCGCCGTATCGCGCAGACCTCGGGGCTCGGCAGCCGTGTCGCGTCGAGCTCGGCCGGCACCGGCGACTGGCACGTCGGCGAGCGGGCCGACCACCGTACCCTGGCCGCCCTCGACCGCCTCGGCTACGACGGCGCCGCGCACCGCGCCCGTCAGTTCCAGTACGTCGACTTCGAACGCAACGACCTGGTCGTCGCGCTGGACCGCAGCCACGAGCGGGTGCTGCGCGGGTGGGCGCGCGACGACGAAGACGCCGACAAGATCGCCCTGCTGCAGTCCTTCCTTCCGGATGCCGAGACCCTCGACGTCCCCGACCCGTACTACGCCGGGCCCCCGATGTTCGACGAGGTGCTCGGTATGATCGAACGGGCCAGCCTCGCCCTGTTCCGGCAGCTCGAGCCCGCCATCCGCTCCGCGGGCTGACCGCTCGCGCGACCCCCGGGAGACCCGTGTCCGCTCTGCCTCCGCAGCCCCTCAGCCCTCTCGACGGACGCTACTTCGGCGCCGTGTCCGAACTCGGCGACTACCTGTCGGAGGCGGGCCTGAACCGCGCCCGCGTCGAGGTCGAGGTCGAGTGGCTGCTCGCCCTCACCGACCGCTCGCTGTTCGGCACCTCGCCCGTGTCCGACGCCGACCGCGCGCGCCTGCGCGCGCTGTACGAGGACTTCGGTGCCGACGAGATCGCCTGGTTGGGCGAGAAAGAGGCGGTCACCCGCCACGACGTCAAAGCCGTCGAGTACCTCGTGCGCGACCGTCTCGACACGCTGGGTCTCACCTCGCTCGCCGAGCTGACGCACTTCGCGTGCACCAGCGAGGACATCAACTCCACCGCGTACGCCCTGACCGTGCAGCGCGCGGTCGAGCGCGTGTGGCTGCCCAAGCTGCGCGCGGTGACCGGCGCCCTCGCCGAGCTCGCGGTGACGCACCGCGACGCCGCGATGCTCTCGCGCACGCACGGCCAGCCCGCCACGCCCACCACGATGGGCAAAGAGATCGGCGTCTTCGCGTGGCGTCTGCAGCGCGTCATCCGTCAGCTGGATGCCGGGGAGTACCTCGCGAAGTTCTCGGGCGCCACCGGCACCTGGTCGGCGCACGTCGCGGCCGAGCCCGACGTCGACTGGCCCGCCCTGACGCGGGAGTTCATCGAGTCGCTGGGCCTGGGGTTCAACGAGGTGACCACGCAGATCGAGTCGCACGACTGGCAGGTCGAGCTGTACGACCGCGCGCGGCACGCCGGCGGCATCCTGCACAACCTCGCCACCGACATCTGGACGTACATCTCGCTCGGATACTTCACCCAGATCCCCGTCGCGGGAGCCACCGGCTCGTCGACCATGCCCCACAAGATCAACCCGATCCGGTTCGAGAACGCCGAGGCGAACCTCGAGATCGCCGGTGGACTGTTCGCCACCCTGGCATCCACCCTGGTCACCAGCCGTCTGCAGCGCGACCTGACCGACTCCACGACGCAGCGCAACATCGGCGTCGCCTTCGGCCACTCGCTTCTCGCGCTCGACAACCTGCAGCGCGGTCTCACCGAGATCTCGCTCGCCGAGGACGTGCTGCTCGCCGACCTCGACGTGAACTGGGAGGTCCTCGCCGAGGCCATCCAGACCGTCGTGCGTGCTGAGATCGCCGCGGGCCGCTCGCAGATCACCGATCCGTACGCGCTGCTGAAGGACCTCACCCGCGGCCGCCGCGTCGGTGGGCCCGAGCTGGCCGAGTTCGTGCGCGGTCTCGACATCGGCGACGACGCCAAGCAGCGCCTTCTCGCCCTGACGCCCGCCGCGTACGCGGGCCTGGCGTCGCGGGTGGTCGACGCGCTGTAGGCGATCGCGCGGGGCCGGCGCGTCTCGGCGCGTGCGCTCCCGCGCTCCCGTTGAGTGTCCAAGACACGCCGCACTGCCCCGCGCCCGCACGGCGTGTCTTGGACACTCGACATATTCGAGCGCCCCGCGGGTC
>NZ_QAJB01000022.1:0-14785 GCF_003061325.1 Microbacterium sp. HMWF026 | reverse complement strand
GACCCTCGACGCGACGCAGCCGCTTCTGGAGGTCGTCTTTGTTGCCCTCGTATCCGTTCACCTAGATACCATACCCCCCTAGGGTATGTAACGCAACACTCCTATTCATCCCCCTGCGCGCGTCCACCGGAGTGGGCCACCCACCTATCAACGGCCACACCCGCGGCGGAACGAATTGCCCCGTCCATGGGCGCGGCGGTGGCTACGGCTAGGGTGTCCGACCCATTGCGACAACTTGCGTCGAATAGAACATATGTTCGATACTGGCGACCATGCGTGATGACGGCCCGCGTTGGCATCCCCAACTCCTTGCGCGCGAGACCTCGCCGGCTCGTTGGGTAATGCTGGATGCCCGCGATCAGGTAGCGGGAACGATCGAGCTGCGCCGCACGGATGACGGGCCACGTTACCGGGTAGAAGTAGCCGGCGGCGAGGTGCTCGGCTGGGCGACGTCGCTCAAGACGGCCACGGAGCGTCTGCACCGCGTCATCATCTCCGCGAACGTGCCCGGCGGCGGCATCAACGGGTCATGACCGTCGACGAGACATGAGGGGCGGCGCGTGGTACAGGTTTGGTCTCCGATGTCGCAGCTGCAGCGCTCCCCAGAGAAGGGCGTGTGGTTCATCTTCGACAGAAGCAAGCGGATCGCGATCGTGCGACTCGTGGAGGTGCATGGGCGGAAGCTGCTGCGCTCGGTGACGTTCCACGATGACCCGGCTCAGCGGCAACTGATCGGCTACTTTCCCGAGGACGCGATGAAGCTTGCGGTCGAATGCACCTGGTCGGAGTACGTCAAGCAGACCGGTCCGTCGACGAGTAACCGGAAGTAGGTCACACGGATCGAACGTGCAGGAGTGTCCAACCCTCGGGAACGGCGGCGCGTAGACCGCTCATGTCGGGTGCTTCGATCTGTCTGGCACCGTCGCGTCGCGCGAACGTGCCCGTCGCTGCGAGAAGCGTGGTGCCGTTGGACATCTTCACGGCCGCGGACGTCATCTGGGGCACCTTCCTTGTCGGGGCGCATGTCGCACCAGTGATCGTCATCGTCCACGACGACGACCGGGGCCATGCTGTAGCCGAGTCCTTCCGTCACGTACTCGCGTGCGCGACGGCGTAGTCCGCCGGTCTAGGTGGCGACCAGCTCTTCAAGTCGTGGTGGAGGTCGAGGCCGAGATCGATCGGCATGTACCGTCCCTTCCACTCCCCCTCCACCCGCAACGTGATGTCCAGCTCCGTCCAGCTGGCTCCGATGTCGTAGAGCGTCCTGGAGTCGATCAGGCCAAGTCGCGAAGGGCGCCGAGGGCGGCTCGATATGGCGCTAGTAGCTTGTTCACCACCGCTTTCCCAATGCCGGCGAGCGGGTTTCAATGATCAGCGACAGTTGCATAACTGTTGCGTAACATCGCGGCTACATGGACGTTTATTGGCGCCAACACAGGCGTCACAATAACGTCGACCAGACGCTTATGTTAAATATGTCTTGTCCAACTGTTGGGTTTGCGTTGTGTTCAAGAAACAAGACCTATGCATCACTTCAATGTCCAGGTTGCGCTGGAGCAGAGCAACGCTTCGGCAACAGTTATTTATGGTCGATGTTTATGTATTTCGTACAGAGATAGGTTATGTGCGTCTAATACTGATGTGTCGTAACTGTTACGTACACCAAACATCGCAGCAGCGGCGTGTCGCAGACGTGCTCATCTTCTTGTGCCACTACGTTGGCGTTCGGGTTAGCTAACACCGCCACGACACATAGGCGGATGCGCTGTTGACCCAACGCATGTGTTTCGCATTGCAGGCGTAACAGTTACAGAACAGCAGGGGAGTGATCTCGTGAAGGTCATCGCAGTGTGCGGGCAGAAGGGCGGCATCGGCAAGACGTCGGTGTCGATGAATCTCGCCGCCGCCATGTCGAAGCACAGCAAGATCCTCGTCATGGATGTGGACCCGCAGGGTTCGACGATGTTCTGGGCGGAGACGGCGGACGACGTTGAAAACGAGCTCCCGTTCGACACCTCGCCGTCGACGGACCCCGAGGCACTCCGTCACCTGAAGAGCCTGAACGAGTACGACGCGATCATCGTCGATACCCCCGGCTCGCTGAGGGACGAGGATGTCCTGGGCGCCGTGCTCGACCTGGCTGACTTCGCTATCCTCCCGATCACCACGTCCACACTGGACTTCCCGGCGATAACTCGGACGTTGAACGAGTTCGTCATCCCTAGGGGAGTGCCTTACAAGCTCCTGCTGAACAAGGTCGACACCCGCCGCGGACAGAAGCGTCTGGACGGGTGGAAGCAGGCCATCGACGAGGGAGAGTTCGTCGCCGACCGCATCGGTGTACCGCGGTTCAACCACCACATCCGTCTGTCGTCGACGGTGGAGGACATGCCGATGGAGGGCAAGGTTGTCACCCAGTACACGGATACCCGAGCGAACCAGAACGCGATCTTCGATTACACGGCGGTCGCGCTCGAGCTCACGGCGCAGTGGTACGAGGAAGCGAAGGTCAACTGATGGCAAAAATGGATCTGACCGCGCGGTTGAAAAACTCTGCGAAGCGTGCGCAGGATGTCACCGCGCAGGCGCACCTCGTGGCAGTTGAGGACTTGGTTGAGCCGCCTGTCACAGAAGCCCAACCGGATAGCTCGGCGCCCGCTGTCGAGCTTACGCAACCCGCCGAGCCTTCGGCTGTCGCGACGGACGAAGCAGCTGGCAACGAGGCGACACCGGCACAGAAGCAGGTGTCCCGTCGGCGCCCGGCGCCAGCGGAGCCGCGCCGCGCGCCGGCTAGGCCGTCGACGACTCCGGACAGCGTGGCGGGGGAGTCGGTGAAGGGTCTCGCCCTTGAGCTGCCGAAGTCTCTGAACGCCCGTCTCAACGCTCATCACACGCAGACAAAGATGAGCTTTGTGCTGACCGTGATGACGGCCGTCGAGGTGGCCTACCCCCGGCTTCAGGAGCTGATCGACAAGAAGCTCGGTCGTCATGACGAGCCGGCTCGGGTGTCACTGTTCGCAAAGCCGACACGGCAGCGAATCTCGCGCGACGAGGAGACCGAACGGCGGACAATCCGGATGAGCGCCGGCGGTCTTGAGGTGCTCGACGGACTGGTCGAGGAGTTCGCAGCGCCTTCGCGCACATTCCTGGTCATCGTTGCACTCGACACCTACCTCCCCGCCCAGGACTGACGTGCACGGCCCTGCGTCCGGGCCTCGGCGAGAACTCCTACCTTGCGCTCAGGACCGACCTCGCCGCATCCCAGACCATCGCAGCGCCTGAGACGTTCGAGGGGCGGCCTGAGGCCTCGACTCGGCTCTGCCAATCGAGCCCACCATGGAATCTGCAGCACGGCAAAAATCCACCGCCGCCACGACTCCAACCGGTCCTTCGTCGTATCAGGCCGCCAGGGCTAGTCCCCGCTCGAGGTAGCCGGCACGGACCAAATCACGAGCCTTCCTGTGGTCTCGTCGCTTGGTGGGCCCTCGGGGGTACGCAGCATAGTCGGGCCGGTCGGACTCATTTGAGTAGGACTTCTTCCCTCTCCGGTGTTTCGCGCGTCGTTCCATCCAGGTGACCTCAGCAAGCCACCATGCCCACACAAGGCGTTCCTCGTCGTATCTGGCGCCGCGCTGCTCCAGGTAGCCGTCAACACCGCGTCCGCGGGCGACGAAGTCACGAGCGGTGGGGGAGAGGCGTCGCCAACCTCCAGGGGTCCTCTCGATGAGACCCGATGCGCTCAAATCGTCGACGCGGCGTCGGACGACGTCGGGGTCCAGCCCTGTTCGACGGACGAGCTCGGCGAAGGTGGCGCTGCCCCCTGCCGGCGTGTGCTTGTAGATCAATCCCGCGTTCCTGCCCATGCTGCGGGGTGCGGTGAAGACGTCGTGTGCGAACAGTTCCAGCCGGGTGCTGATCTCTCTGATGAGGGCTTGGGAGAGTGGGAGGGCGTTGGCGATGGCGCGCATATGCGCTTGTGTCCGCTCTCCTCCTGACTCCTCTGTGGAAAACCGAGAGTCGAGTCGGTAGCGCTTTGCGTGCACTCCTTCGGCCTCCGTCACGACGGCGAGCCAGCCGCCTGCGCCGTCTTCCCCAGTAAGCGCGCGGAGGGCACGGGAGACGGTGGTGCGCCCGTAGCCGGTGTCGGCGCTGAGCCGGCGTACGTCGGCTTCAACGGTGTGCTGGGAGCTCTGCAGCATGTACAGGCAGATGGCGTCCAGGACGACGCGCTGCGCGTGGGAGCCTTCGACCCGACTGTTGTGTGTCGCCCAGATACCGGGGAGGGCGTCAGCGCGTGTGAGGGCGCGTTGCACGGCGGCGGCAACGCTCGCGGTGCGCTGGCGGTAATCCTCGTCGTCGCCCGAAGCGCTGAGTGGGTGAGCGGCTACGAAGCGGACGGCGTACTCCCATGCAGCGGTCAGCACCTTATCGATCTGGTGTTCGCTCCGCCGCTGGCGTGTGGCACCGACGCGCCGCGTGCGGGCGTGTTCGAGGCCCGGGGAACTGTGCACCTGCTCGCGGAGGTCCTGATAGCTCCAGCGGGCATGTGCGGCGGCCGCGAGGATCCGCACCAGCGTGTGCGACGCGTCGGGACCGGCTTCGCTGTGCAGCACCAGGTCCATGGCCATCGACAGGGGCCGACGGCGGCCGCGGATCCGGGGCCTTCCGGCATCATCACGGACGACGTTGTGCAGGTCCTCGGTGGACGGGGCGGGCAATTCCGCGCCGAGGTCGACAAGCAGCGCATGCAGCTGGCCGGGGACGTCTTCGTCGGCCGCGTGGTCGGTGATCGCAGCCAGGTCACCCACCGGCGCCGAGTGCCCACCGGCGCGGTGGGGAGCGTAAGGCGGGCGGACGCAGCCGGCTTTGGGGTTCGTCAGCGGCGCGAGGTCAAGAGAGGGGAACAGGCTCCTGGTCAGGTAGGCGATGTCGCGGACGGCGTCAGCGTCAGCGGGCACGTCGAGGTGGACCCAGACGTGACGTCCGCCGGTAGGACCGGACAGGCACAGCAGATGGGGGACGTTGAGCTGCTCGAGCCAGTACGCGAAACGGTCTGCATCGCTCGCGGCGTCCCCGACGGATGCATCGAAGTCGAAGCAGAGGTAACGGAAGCGGAGGTCATCGTCGGCCAGGAACATCGCCCACGTCGTCGATGGCGGCGCCTCGTTGAGGGGCCAGAGCTTGTCGTAGGCGTTGAGTACCTCGCCGCTGGCGGCTCGGGCAGCCGCGCGGACGTCATCCCTGGGGGAGAGGCGGCGGGTAATCGCCCACACCTCGTCAAGAGAGTAGGGCGACACGCCGGTGGGGTCGACGAGCGTCAATGCTCGTGCGCGCCCCCGGATGGGGGTTACCATGGCGACATCACCTCCTCGGAGGTACGACAAACGCCCCTCGCCAAGGGGTTGCAATCGAATACCTGCTCTCTCCGACTCCCAGTCGCCAAACCTTCGGTTGGAGTGAGTGAAGCTCTTACTCCAGGCCCACGCGCTACGCCAATAGCGCGGAGGGCCTGATGTCATTTACGGGCGCGTCACATGACGAGCTCCTTCCATCACGGTGGGGGACGGCCGGCGGGACGCCGAGCCGAAAGTACGGGCCCCATTGGTGAGACTGGTCTGGGTGCACGCCGTAGCGCGGTGGGGGAGAGGCATGTGGCCTCGATCCGCCGGAGTCGCCTGTGAGGGGCCGGGGGCGATGCTCGACCGGGCCATGCTGAGGGGATGTTCGCGTGACACGCCGACGTTGGTACGCGAATCCACCCCGCCGCGCGGGGTTTCGGTTAGCATGAGAGCACCTCCTGAGGAAGCTCGGGTGGGTTCCAGACTCTGGTTTGGTCGCTAAGGTCTGGCGAACTACATCGAGGGGCCCCGTCGTCGGACGGGGCTCCTTTTCGTTAGCTGGCGATCTGCGTCTGCGTCGGCAGCTCCCTCGAGGATGGGCGTACCAGGGCGAGCGGCGACACCGGCGCGACCTGATCGACTTGGGGGAATGATTCGACGAGCAGCTCTTCGAGCATGTCGCCGGTCACTCCGGGCTGGGGTGCAAGCTCGGGCATACCGAGCTGGTGCGCCGCGAGATGAACGAGGTAGTCGCCGTAGCTCATGTGCAGCAGGTCCGCGTTCGCGCGAATGACCATGCCAAGTGGCTTAGCGGGCTTCGCCGTGATCTGGTCACGTTCGCCTTTGCTTGGTCGTCCCATGTGTCCAAGCATGCCCCGTGATTTCTTAGGTACCTACGATTGCCGTTCGGCGTGTCGAAACGTAGGTGCCTAGGAAATCTGCCCGCTTGAGGGCCATACGCCGGGGGTCGCGGCATTGCCACGAGGGGACCATTGGCGCCGAAATCCGCAGGCGCAGCCCGCCGGGGGAGCGGGGGCGCTCCTGTCACCCTCTCGCACTCCGCCCGCGTTGCGTTAGCGCCGCCGCCGGCCGGGCGCGCCCGCGTTGCGCCCAGTTCCGTCCGCCGCTTACGCGCCCCACGACGCGGCGTCACGCCTCGCGGCCGCCACAACGCCGGCGACTTCTCCAGCGGCGAGGCGGTCGATGTGTCGCCGCTCCACTCCATCCCCGCCGTGGAGGGGCGTGTTGAGCCACTGCGCCCATGTCCACGGGTCGTCGACGCCCACCCCGAGGATGGGCAATACCTCGCTCAGACCCGGCACCAGCGCGCCGTTGCGCACCTGGAAGGCGGGGTAGAGCGTGCGCTGGTCGGAAGTGTCGAGGCGGAGGGCGCGGCGCTCACGGACGGCTTTGGAGAGGGCTGCGCGCCCGACGCCGAGCTCTTTCTGAAGCCCACCGCTCGAATAGCACGGGCCGACAATGTCCGCCCATGGATTCTTGACGAGGCCGAGGCGGGCGACGATGTCGGCGGCTACGGTGTCGGGGGAGCCCAGCGCGCTGACCTTCGCCCCGTCGCGAATGAGGCGCTCGAGCCGGGCGCGTACAGCCTCGAGGAGCTCGTCGGTGGCCGCGTTCTCCCGTTGGTGTTCGTCTTGGTCGCTCGACACCGAACCCTCCCCGTCAACTGCGTCAACCCGTACGCTGGAGCGGGGGTGTCAACTTTGTCAACTCAGTATGCCGCGACAGGGGAGCAGCTTCCAACCTTCAACGTCGGGTCGAACCTCACCAAATAACCGCCGATACCAGCTCGCACCCATCCGAACGCCGGTATGGCGGCGCCGCAGCGAGTGTCGGGCCGCACCCCGTCAGACGATGTTCATACCTCCGGTGACGGGGGTGTTCGCGACGGTCCAGCCGAGCGCCCGGCACGCATCTTCGCCGCTCAGGTGGCGAGTCGCGGTGTGCCCGGCATGTGCGCTCGGTGCGCCGGCGTCGCCGAAGAGCGCGTAGGCGTCGGGGCTTCCCGTGGTGAATGCCGAGCCGTAGAGGACGCCGCCGTAGCCTGCGTCCTCGAACGCCTGCGCCCACGCTTGCGGGATCGAGTAGTCCGACATGGTCGTCAGCTCGCGCACGATGCCGTGCTTGGCTGCGGCGACGTCGTTCACCGCAGCGCATCGGTGTTCGGTGGGCGCGCTGACGACGGAGACAACGAAGGAGTCAGCGAGGGCGCGCGACACCACGCCTTTCCGCGACACTCGACCACGGATCCTCTCTCGCACCGCCGTGTCCACGCTCAGTGCGGTGCAGCAGGTCCCACGGGCGCCGTGCAGGTTAAACCGCCCCTCCACGCCATTGTCGTAGTACCAGGCTCCGTGCGCTGTTCCGTGGGAGCGGTACATCGGAGCGCCCGCGGCCAAGGTGGCCTCCGGAAACGCGCTGAGGACTACCCCGGCCGGCGGGGCGCTCTGCGAGGCGGTCACGCGGCCCAGGCCGCTGCGTCGTGGCGCGCCTCGACGAGCACGGTCTCCAGATCCCCGTTGGCGAGGAGGTCGATGGCGCGCGGCTGGTCCTCGCCGTTCTCGTCCGCCAGGGGAGTGTTGAGCCACTGCGCCCACGTCCAGGGGTCGTCGATGCCGGACTGCAACACGGTGAGCACCTCTTTCAAGCCCGGCACGAGCTGTCGGTTGCGGACCTGGAAGGCGGGGTAGAGGTTGCGGCCATCGGCGGTCGGGAGCCGGAGTGCGCGAAACTCCTTCACGGCACGAGAAACCGCGCCGCGTTCGACGCCGAGCTCGCGCTGGAGGCTGCCGCTGGTGTAGCAGGGCCCGACGATGTCTGCCCAGGGGCTCTTCGTCACACCGAGGCGGTCGACGATGTCCTGGATGACGGTCTCGGGCTTGGTGATGACGCTGACCTTCACGCCGCCGCGCACGAGCGCGTCGATCTTGCTGCCGAACAGGTCCTTCAGCAGGTTCGCGGCCTGCTCTTCCTGTCGCCGCTGCGGGTCTTCGGGTGCGAGAGTAGTCACCGTTCCTCCATGTGTACCATGTCTACCACTCAAGTATGCGCGTGTATGTCGACCATGTCTACCACCCCAATAGGCGAGTGCCGGTACACCATGACACCGAACGGAGGGGGAGAAGCGACCACCGGCAAGCGTCGGGAGCGCCGCGGTCAGACGCCGTGCACCTTCGCGATGGTCCGGGCGGCGAAGTCGATGAGCGGCTCGGCGATCTCGCGGGCGGCACGCCGGCAGGTGTCGTCATCACGTGAGGCGTAAGACGGCATCGCGCCGTGAGAAGCAGAGCCGGGTCGCGTCACCACCTCGGTCCAGCGCGTTCCGTTGAACCGCTCGACGAGGGCGCGCGACTGCTCGGCATAGGCGTCTACCCGGACGGTAACGCGCAGCACGGACACCGGCTCGTTGACCGTGATGATCCGCACGAGCTCGTAGGACTGCCGAGTGCGGGAGAACGTAGTCTGGTCGATACTCATGCGTACCCACATGCGCGGTGGCGTCTCACCGTGAGGACCGCTCACACCCGGCAGTTTCTGCGGCAAGACGGTATCGAGCAAACGCCGATAATCATCGTTATGTCGCCGAGCGCCGTAGATGACGTCGTTGGAACTGGGCGAGGGGACGTCGTTAGCGTCCGGGCCTGCGAACACGACGCGTGTGACGGGTACGTACCTAATGAACATCTGGCAGGCCACAACTTGCGTGGTTGGGCGCTTGCGTCCAAACGCCATCGCCCGGAACTTGCACCGTCGCTTTTCCTACCAAGCAGGACTGATGGCGCGGCCGCCACGACCCGCACCTCCCGCCACGACCGCGTTACCATGCCTCTCAAAGGCGCGACAGGTGCGTCTGGGTGAGGATTTCTGCGGCGGGTCGTTCGTTGTGAGCTAGCGCGAGCCACGTCTCCACGACCGTGTCGGGGTTGAGCGAGAGCGACTGGATGCCACGGGCAACGAGCCACTGCGCGAAGTCGGGGTGGTCGCTGGGCCCCTGCCCGCAGATGCCGACGTATTTGCCGTCGCGACGGCAGGCGTCGATCGCCAGCCCGAGCAGGTGGAGCACCGCCGGATCGCGCTCGTCGAAGGCGGATGCCATGAGCGCGGAGTCGCGGTCGAGGCCCAGGGTCAGCTGCGTCATGTCGTTGGAGCCGATCGAGAAGCCGTCGAAGTGCTCGAGGAAGCGCTCGGCCAGGATCGCGTTGGCTGGCAGCTCGCACATCATCACGACTTTGAGGCCGTTCTCCCCGCGCCGCAGCCTGTTGGCGGCGAGCAGCTCGATGACCGCCTTGGCCTCGCCGACGGTGCGCACGAAGGGCACCATGATCTGCACATTGGTCAGGCCCATGTCGTCGCGCACGCGCCGCAGCGCCTCGCACTCCATATCGAAGCACGCCCGGAACTCCGGGGAGACGTAGCGCGCAGCGCCCCGGTAGCCCAGCATCGGGTTCTCTTCGTCGGGCTCGTACAGCGTCCCACCGATGAGGTTGGCGTACTCGTTCGACTTGAAGTCCGACAGGCGCACGATCACCGGCTCCGGTGCGAAGGCCGCGGCGATCATCGAGACGCCCTCGGCCACGCGCTGCACGAAGTACTCCTCAGGTGAGGGGTAGGCGGCGATGCGGGCGCGGATGCCGTCGGCGAGGGTGCCGTCGAGCCGGTCGATCTCGAGCAGGGCCCGCGGATGGATGCCGATCTGACGGTTGATGATGAACTCCAGCCGCGCCAGGCCCACACCCGCGTGCGGCAGGCGCGAGAAGGCGAACGCCTGGTCGGGGGTGCCGACGTTCATCATCATCTTCACGGGGGCCGTCGGCATCCGGTCGAGTTCGGTCTGCTCTTCGGCGAAGTCCAGGATGCCGTCGTACACGAGGCCGTCGTCGCCCTCGGCGCACGAGACGGTCACCTCCTGCCCGTCGGTCAACGCGTGGGTGGCCACCCCGGTGCCGACGACCGCGGGGATGCCGAGCTCGCGGGCGATGATCGCGGCGTGACAGGTGCGACCGCCGCGATCGGTGACGATCGCCGAGGCGCGCTTCATGATCGGCTCCCAGTCGGGATCGGTCATGTCGGCCACGAGCACGTCGCCGTGCGCGAAGTCGTGCATCTGATCGATGGAGGTGAGCACGCGCACGCGCCCGGCGCCGATGCGCTGTCCGATCGCGCGCCCCTCAACGAGCACGGCGCTGCGCTCGGCGAGCACGAAACGGCTGAGCACGTTCGCCGACCGCTGCGACACGACCGTCTCGGGGCGCGCCTGCAGTACGTACAGCTGCCCGTCGACACCGTCCTTGCCCCACTCGATGTCCATCGCGCGGCCGTAGTGCTCCTCGATGACCAGGGCGATGCGGCCGAGCTCTTCGACCTCCGCGTCGGTGACCGAGAAGCGCGTGCGGTCGTCGGCATCCACTTCGATGAAAGCCGTGCTGCCGTCGACGTGCCGACCGTCGGAGTACCGCATGGCGATGGCCTTCTCGCCGACGCTGCGCTTGAGGATCGCGGGCCGACCGGCGCGCAGGCCCCGCTTGTAGACGTAGAACTCGTCGGGGTTCACCGCTCCCTGCACGACCGCTTCGCCCAGGCCATACGAGCTGGTGACGAACACGGCGTCGTCGAAACCCGACTCCGTGTCGAGCGTGAACATCACGCCCGAGGCCCCGATGTCGGAGCGCACCATGCGCTGCACGCCGGCGGAGAGCGCAACCTCGTGGTGGTCGAAGCCGTGGTGCGCGCGGTAGGCGATCGCGCGGTCGTTGTAGAGCGATGCGAACACCCGGCGGATGGCCTGGAGGATGTTCTCGATCCCGCCGATGTTGAGGAACGTCTCCTGCTGCCCGGCGAACGAGGCGTCGGGGAGGTCTTCGGCGGTCGCGCTGGAGCGGACGGCCCAGGTCACGGCATCCGGATCCGTCTCGCCCGAGACGAGATGCGCGTAGGCCGTGCGGACGTCGGCCTCGAGGTCGGCCGGGAACGGCTGCTCCTCGATCCACGCCCGCACGCGCCCGCCGAGCAGGCTCAGAGCGGCGACGTCGTCGACGTCAATTCCCTCCACCGCCACGCGGATGCGCTCGTCGAGGCCGCCCTCGGCGAGGAAGCGATCAAAGGCGTCGGAGGTCGTCGCGAATCCGGGGGGAACCCGGATGCCGGCGGCTGCCAGGTGAGAGACCATCTCGCCGAGCGAGGCGTTCTTACCGCCGACCCGGGCGAGATCGCTCATGCCGATCTCGTCGAAGCGCAGGATGTTGGTCATGGTGTGGGCCTTTCGTGTGGTCGGTCCCGCAGGTTCATGGACTGCAGGATCACGGCGGACATCTCCTCGACGCTCCGGGTCGCGGAGCTGAGCAGCGGGATATGCGTGCGACGGTAGAGGTCTTCGGCCCGGCGAATCTCGAGGGTGCACTGCGCGAGGCTGGAATAGGTGGAGTTCGGCCGGCGCTCGTGACGCACCTGGCTGAGGCGCAGGGCGGTCGTGGTCAACCCGAAGCAGCGCTCGGCGTGTGGGGCGACGATGCGGGGCAGCCCGTCGGTGGGGAAGTCGTCGTCGGTGAGCGGGTAGTTCGCCACGAGCAGCCCGTAGTGCAGCGCGAGGTACATCGTGGTCGGCGTCTTCCCGCAGCGCGACGGCGCGACGATGATCACGTCGGCGCTGGCGAGATCGCGCCCGCTCTGGCCGTCGTCGTGCTCGATCGCGAACTCCACGGCCCGCATGCGACGGAAGTACTGCTCGAGGTCGCCGAGCCCGTGATACTGCCCCGCGCGGGTCTCTGCGGTGGCGCCGAGCTCCGCCTCCAGCTCGGTCAGGTGCCCGGCGAGGAGGTCGATGACCACCGCAGCGGCACCGGCCAAGCGGGAGCGGATGCCGGCATCTTTCACCGTCGCGAACACAATCGGCGCGGCTCCCGCCGCGGCCGCACGCCGCAGATCGGCGACGACGGCGTCGACGGAGGTGACGTTGCCGAGGAAAGGCACGGTCCGGCGGTCAAAGCGGGCCCCCGGGAAATTCGCGAGGAGGGCACTCCCAAGGGTTTCGGCGGTGATGCCCGTGCTGTCCGAGACGAAGAAAACCGACCGCGGATTTGTGAGGTCTGCTGGCGGAGTGTCGGTGGACACCGCCATTCGCTTGTGCGTCACGTTGCGGCGTGTAGCGAGAATCGCATGACCCATTCCTCGAGCTCGAGGAAGGCGTCGAAGCGTATCTGATGCACTCGGCGATATCCGTCCTGGGTCATCGTGACCAGCCCTGCCTCACGAAGGACGGCGAGATGCCGAGAAGCGGCAAACCGCGACAACTCTGTTGCGCCGGCCAGATCGGTGATCGAAAGCCCGGAGACTCCATCGAAGCGAGCACGCCGTAGGGCGTCGAGGAGAGCGCGTCGCTCGCTTACGCCGAGGGCTCGTATCGTCGTCGTCAGAAGGTTCGTGTCGACGGAGTCATCGGTGTGCGCAGGCGACGCGCTCATGTCAGGCCGGAGCGCCCAGCTGCTCGTGCGCGGCAGCCGCCGAGCGGGGGACGAGGCGCGCCAGCTGCGTCACATGCTGCGGTCCGAGTTCGTCCAGCGAGGACACCTGGATGAGCTGCATGGTCCGGGTGATCTGCTCGGCGAGGATGGCGATAGCCCGTTCCACTCCGTCTTGTCCGCCGGCCATGAGGCCGTAGAGGTAGGCACGGCCGATGAGGGTGAAGCGGGCGCCGAGGGCGATGGAGGCGACGATGTCCGCGCCGTTCATGATGCCTGTGTCGATGACGACTTCCACGTCCCGTCCCACCTCCCGTGCGACGGCGGGGAGGAGGTGGAAGGGGACAGGTGCTCGGTCGAGCTGGCGTCCCCCGTGGTTGGACAGCACGATCCCGTCGACGCCGAGGCCGGCGAGGCGGCGGGAGTCTTCGACGTTCTGGACTCCCTTGACGACGAGCTTGCCGGGGAACAGCTGGCGGATGATGGCGAGGTCGTCGAAGGAGATCGAAGGATCCATGGCGGAATTGAGTAGTTCTCCCACCGTTCCTCCGGTGGCAGTGAGGGAGGCGAATTCGAGGGGAGGGGTGGTGAGGAAGTCCCACCACCACCACGGCCGCGGCAGGGCGTTGAGAACGGTTCCGGCGGTGAGCTGGGGCGGGATGGAGAACCCGTTGCGCTTGTCTCGGAGGCGTGCGCCGGCCACGGGTGTGTCGACGGTGAAGAACAGGGTGTCGTAGCCGGCTGCGGCGGCGCGTTCGACGAGCGTGTACGAAATCTCCCGCTTCTTCATCACATACAGCTGGAACCAGTTGCGTCCGGTGGGGTTGGCCGCCTTCACATGCTCGATGCTCGTCGTGCCGAGAGTGGAGAGGGTGAAGGGTATTCCCCACTTTGACGCTGCGCTTGCGCCGGCGATTTCCCCCTCCGTCTGCATCAAGCGGGTGAAACCCGTGGGTGCGATGCCGAAAGGGAGCGACGAGGGGCCACCGAAGACCGTTGTCGACGTATCGACGCGGGACACATCGCGCAGGATCGACGGGTGGAACTCGACGTCCTCGAAAGCCTGACGGGCGCGGGCGATGGAGAGTTCGGCGTCCGCAGCCCCGTCGGTGTAGTCGAACGCGGCGGCGGGCGTGCGGCGCTTGGCGATGAGGCGCAGGTCCTCGATGGTCAGCGCGTTCTCCAGCCGGCGCTTCTTTCCATCCAGGGTGGGGCGCTTGAACCGCATGAGTTCGAAGAGGTCTTTGGCGTTGGGAAGTTGTCGTTTCATGGTGGTGCTCCTCAGGCGACGCTGTCGTTTTCGCGGTGTGCGACGCGCTTGACGAAGAACGAGGCGACGAGGCCGAGACTCGCGCAGAAGACGACGTACAGGGCGATCGGCCAGGACTCTCCACCGCTGGCCTGGTTCAACGCCGTGGCGATAAGGGGGGCGGTGCCACCAAAGATGGCGGCTCCGAGCTGGTAGCCCAGTGTGGCGCCGGAGTAGCGGATCTCCGGGCTGAAGCTCTCCGCAATCAGTGTTCCGAGGATGGCGTTGACGCTGCCCCACAGCAGGCCGAATCCGATGATGGTCGCGGCGAAGATAGCGGCGTCCGATCCAGTGTTCAGCAGCAGGTAATAGGGGAACGCGAGCCCGATGGTCAGCAGCGTGACCGTCCGGTAGAGAACGGCGCGGGAAACGGAATCCGAGAGGCGGCCGAAGAACGGCATCCAGATGGTGGCGACGAGGGCGGCGGCCGCGACGGCAGCCAAGACGACGTTATTGCGCGCGTCGAGGGTGTTCGTCGCGTACGCGATGATGTAGACCCCAAAGATGTAGAACGGGCCTGTTTCCGCCGCCTTCGCGCCAATGGAGACGAGTACCGCTCGCCAGTGCTTGCGGAACACCTCGGCAATCGGCAGGCGCACGACGCTCCCCGTCTCTTGGATCCGACGGAATTCGGGAGTTTCGTCGAGCTTGGAACGGATCCAGAG
>NZ_QAJB01000228.1:0-2988 GCF_003061325.1 Microbacterium sp. HMWF026 | reverse complement strand
TCGCCGCTCTGTGCGTCCCTCTCGCCGTGCCCTCGCGCCTGACATCTCCGCTCGACGTGCTGCGCGGTCTCGGAGAGTCGTTCGGGGGTCTCCTCGTGGCGTGGAAGGATCTCGTCACCGTCGACCTTCCGGTCGGCACCTACCGGAATCTGCTCGTCCCTGCCCTGGTGGTCTTCCT
This sequence comes from Microbacterium sp. HMWF026, assembly GCF_003061325.1. Taxonomy (NCBI): domain Bacteria; kingdom Bacillati; phylum Actinomycetota; class Actinomycetes; order Micrococcales; family Microbacteriaceae; genus Microbacterium; species Microbacterium sp. HMWF026. The sequence goes on along the minus strand of NZ_QAJB01000228.1, from coordinate 2,810 downwards.
CGTCGGTACCGCCGCGACGCTCGCGCTCGCGGTGCGGACGGACCGACTCGCGGTCGCCGCGGTCGTCCCGGGGCTCGCGATGACCGGGTTCGGACTGTTCTTCGGCCGCACGGGAACGAGTGCCCCGCTCGCGCTCGGACCGATCGTCCTGTCCGCACCTGTCGAGACGGGGGTGGGCCTGGGCGCCCTGTTCGCGGCCGTGCTGTGGCTGTCGTGGCGCGCCCGCGACGAACGCGGCCGGGCCCTCGAGCGGGCGAGCGAGGTCTCGGCCGTCGCGACCGGTCGTGGCTCTTCGGCGACGGACCGCCGCCGCCACGCGCTGGGCGCAGGGATGCTCGTGGTGGCCGTCGTCGCGACGGTGACGGTGGTGCCCGCTCTGGCCCGTGACGCGGATCGTCAGGTCCTGCGGTCGGCCGCGGGCCCCGAGCGGCAGATCGCCGAGGCGGTCAGTCCGCTCGCCGAATACCGGTCGATGTTCTCGGATGCCCGCTCCGACGACGTCCTGTTCCGGGTGAGCGGCGGCGACGCCCTCCCCGAGCGCATCCGCATCGCGACACTCGACACCTACGACGGAGAGGTGTTCCGCGCCTCCGGCGACGAGGGTGGCGGTTTCGTCCGCCTCCCCTCCTCTCGGGACGCCGGGCAGGGGCGTACCGTCCAGGCCGACATCGACATCGTCGATCTGAGCGGGATCTGGATGCCGACCGCCGGTCGGCTATCGTCCGCGGCATTCGAGGGGGATCGCCGAGCGGTCCTCGCCGACCGCTTCTACTACAGCGCCGAGGCCGAGGCGGGGGTGCAGATCGCCGACGGCGGGCTGCGGAGCGGTGATGCGTACCGCCTGTCCGCGGTGGAGCCCTCGACCGACGACCTGACGGCGCTGCGTCCGCCCGGCGACGCCGCGGGGGTTGCCGGCGGCGACAACCTGCGCCGGTGGGTCGAGGAGCACGCCGCGGGCTCCGACGGCGCAGCCCTGCAGGCGCTGGTCCAGCTGCTCCGAGAGCGCGGATACCTCAGTCACAGCCTCGCCCCCGAAGGGGCGGCGCCTCCGGCGTGGACGGCGGACCTGCCGGGATACCAGCTGCAGCCCAGCGCGTCCGGACACTCCCTCGCGCGCGTCGACCGCATGTTCGAGCGGCTCCTCGAACGCGAGGACGACCCACGCGCCGCGGCCTCCGACAACTACGTCGCGGCGGTCGGCGACGACGAGCAGTTCGCCGTCGCCACCGCGCTGATCGCGCACGAGCTGGGGTTCCCCGCGCGTGTGGTCGTGGGGACGCGTCTGTCATCGCCGGACAGCGCCCTCGCCACCTGCGACGCGGGGGAGTGTCGGGCGCGCGATCTGAGCGCGTGGACCGAGGTGCGCGGTGACGACGGGCGGTGGGTCGCGGTCGATGTCACTCCGCAGTACGAGAAGTCGCCGAGTCTCGAGGTCACGCAGCAGCAGGATCCCGAGAACGTCACCGAGGTTCGTCCCGACACCGTCGACGAGGTCGTCCCGCCGGAGCCGGTGCAGGAGGACAACTCGCTCGACGACGACGCGCGGACGGACGACTCCCTCGACCTGGCATGGCTGTGGTCGGCTCTGCGGATCTCCGGGGTGGTGCTGGCCGTCCTGCTGATCCTCATCGGTCCGTTCCTCGCCGTGATCGTGGCCAAGATGGTCCGCCGCCGTGGCCGTCGTCGCGACCCCGACCCGCGTTCCGCGATCGCGGGCGGCTGGGACGAGTACGTCGACGCGGGCGTCGATTCCGGCCGCTCGGTGCCCCGCTCGCCCACGCGCCGAGAGGTCGCCGCGGCCTTCGCGACCCCGTCGGGCGTGCGCCTGGCCGACGACGCCGATCGCGCCGTCTTCTCGTCCGCCGACGTCGGCGCGGACGAGGTCTCGGCCTTCTGGCGGATCGTCGACGAGGAACGGCGCGCGATGACCCGTCAGCGAGGCTTCTGGCGTCGCGTGCGCGCGGCCCTATCGTTGAGATCGTTCCTGCGGTTCCTCGCCCCGCGCCGTTCGCGGCGGGGGACGCCGCACCGCGACGAGAGGGGGAAGCGTCCCACCGCACCGGGGGGTCGCGAGACGACATGACCGAATCGACCATGGTGGTTCTGCAGGCGACGTCGTTCGCCCTCGTCGTCGTGCTGTACGTGTGGTTCGCCCTCGCCCTCGCGGCCGTGTTCGCCAAGATGGGGGAGCCGGCGTGGAAGGCGTGGATCCCCGTCTACAACGTCGCGACGATCCTCCGCCTCGGCGGGTTCTCGCCGTGGCTCGTGCTGCTCAACATCGTCCCGATCTTCGGACTCATCGCCTTCGTCGCGGTCTACGTCGTCGCGGTGCACCGCATCACGACCTCCTTCGGAGCGGGTGCGGGCATGACGGTGGTCGGAGCGCTGTTCCCGATCGTCTGGGCGAGCATCCTCGGCTGGGGCTCTGCGCGCTGGGAGGGTGGCATCCGCCGCTCCGAGGCGCCGGATGAGGAATCCGCCCCCGTCCGGCGCGGACGCGACTTCGACGGCCCCTACGTCCCCCTCATCGGCGGATGGACGCCGGGCCCGGCCGTGAGCTCCGAGCCGTCGGACGTCGCGCGGTCCCACGACGCGGCATCCGGTCTCGACGATCTCGGCTTCGCGCGCGAGCGCGCCCACGATCCGGACGGCCAGCGGCCCGCGGCCGTCTCCGAGCCGGTCGTGCTCCCCTTCGCCGCCCCCACCGGTTCGCTCGCGGATGCCGTGCCCTCCACCAGCGACTGGGCGCCTCCCGCGGATCCGCGGCCGGTCACGCCCCGCGACGACGTCGCTCCCGCGCCCACCGCGGC
>NZ_QAJB01000227.1:0-5468 GCF_003061325.1 Microbacterium sp. HMWF026 | reverse complement strand
CCGGAAGGAACGCCAGCAGCCGCGGCTGCACGAGTACGCGGAGGCGATCCGGGAGCGACGCGCGGGAGGGAGGGGTCCGGGAGGCCGTCGCCGGCCGCAGGAACGCCAGCACCAGCAGCGCGGCCACGACGTAGACCGCGGCGAGGGCGGCGAACGTCCAGAGTCCCAGCGCGCCGTAGAGCAGCGGTCCCGCGACAGCGCCCAGGGCGATCCCGCCTGACGATGACAGCTCGTAGAGGCTCGTCACCCGCCCGCGGCGTCGGGGGTCGCCGTCGCTCGCGTCGGCGAGGAGCCCGAGTGTCGTGGGCGCCGAGATCGCCGCTCCCGCGCCGTCGAGCAGCCTCGACGTGCCGACGATGACGACGACGAGAGCGATCGACGGTGCCGTCGCGATGAGCGACGCTCCGGGCGTCAGCAGGATGCCGATCGCGGCGAGCAGCGGTGCCGCGACGAGGAAGACACGGCGTCCGCGCCGATCGCTCGCCGACCCCGCGACCGGTGCGAGCACCAGCTCGGCGAGGAAGCTCACACCCGACAGGATGCCGAGCAGCAGCGGCCCCACCGACGCCCCCTGTCGGGAGAGCTCGACGAAGTAGGACCCCAGCGCGAGCGCGCCCGCCGCCGACGCGGTCCGCAGCAGCAGCTGCGCCACGATGACGGCGCCGGTGCCGCGCGTGCGCGGCGCGGACGACGGGGTGGAGGACATGTGTTCCCTTCCGGCTGAGCTACGGAGGCCGACGCTACCCGCTCGCGGAGGCGCTCGGCGGGCGCGACGGTTCCGGTCGGCGCCGATCCACGGCAGGGTGGGCCCATGCTGTCTTCGCAGGAGTCCGGGGAGTTGGCGCTGTTGCGCGAGCGGGTGTTCGGTCCCGCGGCTGCGCCCGTCCCTCCCGAGGTGGTTCGTCGCCTGTCGGAACTGGAGCAGAAGAACGTAACGGGCGCGACGAACGACGACGAGTCGGCATCGCCCGAGCCATTCGCGGAACCAGCGGACGGGGAGCGTTCCGCGCCGATGCCCGACGACCCGTCGCCGCCGGCTCGACCGCACCGCCGGCTCTTCGGCCTTCCGCTCGTCGGGGCGCTCGCCGCGTTCGCTCTGGGGGCCGCAGCCTGCGGCTCGATCCTGTCGCTCACGGCGGAACCCGGCATCCCGGAATTGGAGTGGGAGCAGACCGCCGAGGACCGGATCTTCTCGGTGCCCGAGGGGCAGGATCCCAACGCCGGGCTCGAGCCGGCATCCATCCGCTTCATCGCGAACGTCGACAACACGATCCTGTATCTCGGCTACCAGGCCGGAACGACGAACGTTTGCCTGGCCGCGATCACTCCGATCGAGCCGACGCCCGTTCTCTCGTGCGGATCGACGGCGGTGAGCGCCCGGATCGCGGACGACTTCTTCGTCTCGGTCGGACCGGTGGATGCCGCGTTCCGCGAGCAGGTCGGACGCGACCTGCCGGCTCACCGGCTCACCGAGAGCGTCTCGGCCTTCTACGCCGCCGATCCTGTCCTGTGAACCGATCCGCCGGGCCGGGGCACGGCATCCGGAATCCGGCGACGTAGACTTCTCCAATGCGCGCGGCCGACATCTCCGACGACATCAGCGAAGTCCTCCTCACCGAGGAGCAGATCCACGGCAAGCTCGCCGAACTGGCGACGCAGGTCGTCGCCGACTACGAGGGCCGCGAGGTCGTGCTCGTGGGCGTGCTCAAGGGGGCGGTCATGGTCATGGCCGACTTCGCCCGTCACCTGCCCGTCCACGTCTCGATGGACTGGATGGCCGTGTCGTCGTACGGCGCGTCCACCCGCTCGAGCGGTGTGGTGCAGATCCGCAAAGACCTCGACACCGACATCACGGGCAAGCACGTGCTGATCGTCGAGGACATCATCGACTCGGGCCTGACCCTCAGCTGGCTGCTCGAGAACTTCGCCTCGCGCGGGGCCGCCTCGGTCGAGGTGCTCGCGCTGCTGCGCAAGCCCGACGCCATGAAGGTCGAGGTCGACTGCCGGTACGTCGGTTTCGACATCCCCAACGACTTCGTGATCGGCTACGGGCTCGACTACGCCGAGCGCTACCGCAACCTGCGCGACGTGGCCGTGCTGGCGCCCCACGTCTACTCCTGAGGCGTGCCGCCGGAGGCGCGGCATCCGTTCCCCGTACGCCCTCGACGAACGCACAGGCCCGGCATAGTCCTGCCGCGTTAGCCTGATGCGACCGCATTCTGCGGAGGATCACGAAAGGGCTGGGCTCGCCCACCATGAATTTCAAGAAGATCACGCGAAATCCGATCGTCTACGTTCTGCTGGTCGGTCTGCTTCTGGTCATCGGTTTCTCCCTCATGTCCAATCTGAGCGGACCCCGCCAGGTGTCGACCAAAGAGGGCCTCGAGCTGCTCAAGGGCGGCACGGTCACCCAGGTCGTGACGAACGATCCCGATCAGCGCGTCGACCTGAAGCTCTCCGCGCCCTTCGAGGGCGCGAACGACGTGCAGTTCTACTTCGGCCAGGCCCGCGCCGACGAGGTCGCCAGCGCGATCGACGCCGCGGCCCCCTCGGACGGCTTCAACGACGTCGTGCCCAAGCCCAGCTGGTTCGACGGGCTCATCGGGCTGCTGCTGCCCCTGATCCTGCTCGGTCTGCTGTTCTGGTGGCTGCTCTCGAGCGCCCAGGGCGGCGGCAGCAAGGTCATGCAGTTCGGCAAGTCGCGCGCCAAGCTCGTCACCAAAGAGACGCCCACCGTGACCTTCCAGGACGTGGCCGGCTCCGACGAGGCGATCGAAGAACTCGACGAGATCAAGGAGTTCCTCAAGGACCCCAAGAAGTTCGAAGAGGTCGGCGCCCGCATCCCCAAGGGCGTGCTGCTGTACGGCCCTCCCGGAACCGGTAAGACCCTGCTGGCTCGCGCCGTCGCGGGCGAGGCGGGCGTGCCGTTCTACTCGATCTCGGGTTCGGACTTCGTCGAGATGTTCGTCGGCGTCGGCGCGAGCCGCGTGCGCGACCTGTTCAACCAGGCCAAAGAGAGCTCGCCGGCCATCATCTTCATCGACGAGATCGACGCCGTCGGTCGCCACCGCGGCGCCGGCATGGGCGGCGGTCACGACGAGCGCGAGCAGACGCTCAACCAGATGCTCGTCGAGATGGACGGCTTCGACCCCAAGGTCAACGTCATCGTCATCGCGGCGACGAACCGCCCCGACATCCTCGACCCCGCCCTGCTGCGCCCCGGCCGTTTCGACCGCCAGATCGGCGTCGACGCGCCCGACCTCAAGGGCCGTCAGCGCATCCTCGAGGTGCACGGCCGCGGCAAGCCCCTGTCGGACTCGGTCGACCTCGAGGTCGTCGCGCGCAAGACGCCCGGCTTCACCGGCGCAGACCTCGCCAACGTCTTGAACGAGGCCGCGCTGCTGACCGCCCGCTCCAACGCGCAGCTGATCGACAACCGCGCGCTCGACGAGGCGATCGACCGCGTCATCGCCGGTCCCCAGCGCCGCACGCGCGTGATGAAGGACAAAGAGAAGCTCATCACGGCCTACCACGAGGGCGGTCACGCGCTCGCGGCGGCGGCGATGAACCACACCGACCCCGTCACGAAGGTCACCATCCTTCCGCGCGGCAAGGCGCTGGGCTACACGATGGTGCTGCCGCTCGACGACAAGTACTCCGTCACCCGCAACGAGCTGCAGGACCAGCTGACCTACGCCATGGGCGGTCGCGTCGCCGAAGAGATCGTCTTCCACGACCCGACCACGGGTGCGTCCAACGACATCGAGAAGGCGACGAGCATCGCCCGCAAGATGGTCACCGAGTACGGCATGACCAACGAGGTCGGCCCGGTCAAGCTCGGCTCGTCGTCGGGCGAGGTCTTCATGGGCCGCGACATGGGCCACGGCCGCGACTTCTCGGAGCGCATCGCCGAGCGCGTCGACGCCCAGGTGCGCGCGCTCATCGAGCAGGCGCACAACGAGGCGTACCAGGTCATCAACGACAACCGCGAGGTGCTCGACCGCCTGGCCCTGGCTTTGCTCGAGAAAGAGACGCTCGACCACCTCGAGCTCGCCGAGATCTTCAAGGACGTCAAGCGCCTGACGCCGCGCCCGCAGTGGCTGTCGTCGGGCGACCGTCCCGTCTCGACGCTGCCCCCGGTCGATGTGCCCCGTCGTCCGCAGCCCGCGGGTGTCGCGGCGGCGACCGAGGCCGAGGCGCAGGCCGCGACCGCGGCGCAGCCCCGTCCGAGCGGACAGACGCGCCCGGCCACCGCCTGAGGCGCCGTGGCCGTCGATCGAGAACGCGTCGCCGCGCTGGTACGCGAGCTGCTGGAGGCGATCGGGGAGGACCCCGATCGCCCCGGCCTGCGTCAGACCCCGGTGCGCGTCGCGGACAGCTGGGCCGAGTTCTTCTCGGGAGTGAATCAGGATGCCGGTGCCCCGCTCACCCACACCATCTCGGTGTCGCGGGGGCCGGCGCCCGACACCCTGCCCTCCGGGGCGGTGATGCTGCGCGACATCGCGTTCCGCTCGATGTGCGAGCACCACCTGCTCCCCTTCCGCGGCCGCGCCCACGTGGCGTACCTGCCGGGGGAAGAAGTGGTGGGTCTCGGGGCCCTGCCGCGGGTCATCGACATCCTCGCGGCGCGCCCGCAGGTGCAGGAGCGCCTCGGCGAGCAGGTGGCCGACGCCATCGCGACGGCCCTGGATGCCCGCGGCGTGCTCGTGGTCCTGGATGCCACGCACGAGTGCGTCACGATGCGCGGCGGCCGTCAACCCGACGCCTCGACCGTGACCATCGCCGCGCGGGGCGTCTACGCCGAGCCGGTCGCCCGCGCCGAGCTGGTCGCCCTCATCGGAGCGCGCGCGTGACCCTGGTCATGGGGATCGTGAACGTCACCCCCGACTCCTTCAGCGACGGCGGTCGCTACCTCGACCCCGACGTCGCGATCGCCCATGCGCGCCTCCTGCGCGCGCAGGGCGCCGATCTTCTCGACGTCGGCGGCGAGTCGACGCGTCCGGGTGCTCAGCGGGTCGCGCCCCGCGTGGAGCAGCAGCGCGTCCTGCCGGTCGTCGAGGCGCTGGCATCCGAGGGGGCCTTCGTCAGCATCGACACGATGAACGCCACCACCGCGGTCGCCGCGGTGCGCGCCGGTGCGCGCCTGGTCAACGACGTGTCGGGCGGGCTCGCCGACCCCGACATGCTCACGGCCGTGGCCGAGACCGGTGCCGACATCGCTCTGGGTCACTGGCGCGGCCCATCCGCCGAGATGTATGCCCGCGCCGACTACGCCGACGTCGCCCGCGAGGTGGCCGACGAGCTCGACGAGCGCGTCGCCGCCGCCGCGGACGCGGGCATCGACGCGTCCCGCATCGTCGTCGACCCGGGCATCGGCTTCGGCAAGCGCGGCGCGCAGAACTGGCAGACGCTCCGCGCGCTCCCGGCCCTCGCCGCACGCGGGCACCGCGTGCGGCGAGGGCCGGGAG
>NZ_QAJB01000226.1:0-2132 GCF_003061325.1 Microbacterium sp. HMWF026 | reverse complement strand
GGGTCACGGCATCTCGGTCCGGCGTGTCGTGGACACTCAGCCGCTCGTGGGCGCGGCCTCGGCCCGGCGAGTGTCCAAAACACCCGGTCGTTCTCGAAGAGCCTCCGGGTGTTCTGGACACTCGATCGGCCTACGGGCGCCATCCGCGAGCGCGCAGGGCGCTTTCGACGGGTGCAACGACGCGACCGGCCGGGTCGCGGAGGTGGTGGTCCACGACGCGCACGAGCACCCAGCCCTGCGCGGCGATCGCTGGCCATCGGTCGGCGTCCCGGCGGAACTGTCGCAGGTCAGCATGCTGCCGTCCGTCGTACTCGACGGCCACGCGGTACCGGGGATACGAGAGGTCGAGGCGAGCGATGAAGCGACCTGTCTCGCCATCTCGCAGGTCACGGTTGAGCTCGGGTTCCGGTAGTCCGGCTCGGATGAGGATGAGGCGCAGGAGCGACTCTCGCGGTGACTCCGATCCCGCCCGCAGGAGGGGCAGCGCCGTTCTCAGGTCTGCGCTTCCGCGTCGGCTGATCCGCCGTGCCGCGTCTTCGAGGTCGGCGTCATCCGCCAGCCGTCGGGTGAGGATGGCGTCGCCGACCGCGACCAGATCGTCGACGCCGTGGAGCGACGCGAGTTCTGCCCACGTTTCGGCCGGTGTGGGAACGGGAAGACCGTGACGGAGCGTCAGGAAGTCAGACGCCACGTCGAGCCGATGTCCGACGACACCTCGCGTTCTCGGTTCTCGTGCCGGCGGGCGAGCTGAGACATGCAGATCCGACGGGTGGGGCGAGGGGAGAGGGAGATCCTACAAGGCGGCCGCCGTGGTGTGGCTGAAAAACTGCGCCGAGGTCAGACGCGGTTCGTAAGCGCGACATCGAGCCACAACGTCGATGGCAGTTGACTCCGCCATTGTTCGGATGCCGTGGAACGGAGCGCGCAGGTCGGACGCGGCGAGCCGGTCACGAGGGACTCCGAGTCTCCGGGCCTCGCTCACGGTGAACGCGGGTCCGAGTTCGCGAGGAAGAGTCTGCCGTTTCATGCGACGACTTCATCGCAGGCGGTCCTCTTCTCGCCGCGGGTGGGCACACTTCTGGGGACGGACCGGGCGATATCGGTTCGGGGGAGGAGGCGCCGGACCCCGCGGGCGCATGCCCTCGCTTCCGCACCCGAACGAGTGTCCGAAACACCCGGACGCCCTCGAAAGACGTCCGGGTGTTTCGGACACTCGGTGTGCGACCGCCGGCCCGCGGGCAGCGCGCCCGCCGCGCCGCGCGGGTCAGGCGGGCGCGGACCGGCGCACCGCCCGGGCCGACGCGGGCGCACGGCGCGGACCGGCGCGCGCCGGCGCGGGTCAGGCGGGCTGGGCGGCGGCGCGTGCGGTGGTCGTGCGGCGGCGCACCACGATCAGCGTGGTGGCGATGAGCGACAGCACCGCCCAGACGACGAGACCGGCGACGCCGGCCCCGACCCCGCCGGCCGACGACAGTGCGCCGAGCATCGCGTCGTACACCGGCGCGGTGGGAAGCAGCGACGCGACGGCGGCCAGTGCGGGCGGGACGGTCGACACGATGCTCGCCCCGAGCGCGAGGGCACCCACGACGGCGGCGACCCAGCGCCCCGCTCCGCCGAACACGGCGACCAGCGCCTGGTGCACGGCCGCGAATGCGATGCCCGCGGCGACGCAGACGAGGGCGAACACCGCCCAGTCGCCCCAGTCGTAGTCGGATGCCACCTGCACGACCGCGGCGACCAGCAGACCCTGCACGGCTCCGACGAGGGCCGCGGGGGCGAAGCCGCGCAGGGCGACCAGGGCCGAGGGGCGGCGGCTCGTCAATGCGCGAGCCGACACGGCCTGGAACGCCACGAACGAGGCCAGACCGCCGAACCACAGCACGGCCATGGCCAGCAGCGGCACGGCCGCGACGCCGAACAGCGAGTCGCTCACGCCGGTCGCCGACACGGGATCGGCGACGACGTCGGCGAGGCTCGTCGCCTGCGCGTCGGTGTAGGTCGGCAGCTGCTCCACTGCGGTGTCGAGACCGCCGGCGAGCGACGAGGTGCCCGAGGCCACCTGGCCCACGCCGTCGGCGAGCTGCGCCGCGCCGTCCTCGGACAGGGAGACTCCGGATGCCAGCTGCGCGGCG
>NZ_QAJB01000225.1:0-6349 GCF_003061325.1 Microbacterium sp. HMWF026 | reverse complement strand
GCGGCGGGGGAGTGACACGCTCGGCTTCCTCGGGACGTGGGAGGGCAACCGCCACTGGTACTCCGCCGACCGCAGCTGCGCGGTGGCCTACCGTCTGGTGGGCGACGTCGCCCTCGCCGTCGCCGACCCCCTGGCCCCGGACGGTCGACGGCCCGAGGCGCTGCGCGCGTTCACCGACTTCTGCGTCGACCAGGGATGGATTCCCGCGTTCTACAGCGTCCACGCCGACACCCTCGCCGACCTCGTCGATCTCGGATGGCGCAGCGTGCCCGTCGGCGTCGAGACGGTGATGGACCTGCCCGGCCTGACCTTCGCCGGCAAGAGCTGGCAGAAGGTGCGTCAGCCCCTCACCCGCGCCGAGCGCGAGGGTTACACGGCCGTGTGGTCCCGGTGGAGCGAGCTCAGCGTGTCGCAGGCGTCGCAGGTCGTGGCGATCGACGAGGAGTGGGTCGCCGATCGCGCCCTGCCCGAGATGGGCTTCACCCTCGGATCGCTCGACGAATTGCGCGACCGCGAGGTGCGTCTGCTGCTCGCGGTCGGTCCCGACGACCGTATCGAGGCGGTGACGAGTTGGATGCCGAGCTGGACCGACGGTGAGATCACCGGCTGGACGCTCGACTTCATGCGGCGTCGGACCGACGGACCCAACGGAATGATGGAGTTCCTGATCGCCAAGGCCGCCCTGCAGCTGCAGGAAGAGGGGGCGACGGTCCTCAGTCTGTCGGGCGCTCCGCTCGCCGACGACCCCGACGAACCGGCCGACGGCGATCCCGCACCGCTCCGGGCTCTCCTGCGCTGGCTCGCCGAGGTGCTCGAGCCGGCGTACGGTTTCGCCTCGCTCTTCCGCTTCAAGGGCAAGTTCCGCCCGCGCTACCGCCCGCTGGCCCTTGCCTACCGTGATCCTCTGCAGCTGCCCGGTATCGGCGCCGCCGTCGGTCGCGCGTACCTGCCGGACGCCTCGCGCCGCGAGATGGTGGCGCTCGCGCGCACCGCCTGGGAGGGGCGGCGGTGAACAAGTTCTTCCTGTCGCTGGAGTTGATCGATTCTCCGCTCATCACCGTCTTCGCGACCCTGAGCGTCATCGGCGTGCTGGTCGTCTTGGCATGGGCCCCACGCCACGTCGTGCGGATGACCTGCGTCGCGCTGGCCGCAGGGGCTGTCATGTACCTGGTCGCAAGGGCGCTCAGCGCGGCCCAGGTCTTCGACGGTCCGCTGCCTGCGGGGGCCGCTCGATGGTCGGCGCTCTCCGTCGCCGGGATCGCTGCGGGCGTCATGGGTGTTGCCACGGCGCCGCGGGTACGCCGGATCGTGGGAGCGGTGGTGATCATCGCATCCGTCCTCACCGGTTTCCTCGGCGTCAACAGTTCCTACGGCATCACGCACACCTTCGCCGCGATCATGGGCGTGCAGGCCCTCGACCGCGCCGAATTACCGGACGCCGCACAGGACGACAGCACGGGCGTCGCGACCTGGAAGAACTGGACGCCCCCCGCAGACATGCCATCCGTGGGTACCGTCAGCGCCCTGAGCGGGGATTCCCGTATCCCGTCGGGCGATTTTCAGGCCCGGGACGCGTCCCTGTATCTTCCGCCCGCCGCGCTCGTGAAGGATCCGCCGATCCTGCCCCTCATCGTCTTCATGATGGGGCAACCCGGCTCGCCCGACCCGACGAGTCTCGCCAAGGCTCTCGACGATTTCGCGCAAACCCATGACGGTCTGGCGCCGATCGCGATAGTCGCCGATCAGACCGCATCCGGTGACTGGGATCCGTCCTGCGCGGATTCCGCGAAGTACGGGCCGGTCGCCACCTACCTGAACACCCTCGTCCCGGAGTGGGCGGCCTCCCATCTCAACGTGTCGACCGATCACCGGCTGTGGGTGATCGGGGGGTTCTCCAACGGCGGCTCGTGCGCCGCCAAATGGGCGGCCGAGTACCCTCAGGTGTGGGGTCACCTGATCGATGTGTCGGGGAACGAGTACCCCGGCTCCGAGCACCCCGACGCCACGATCGACGAGGTGTTCGGCGGGGACCGGGCGGCATTCGACGCAGCGACTCCGGCCGCCATCATGGGCCGCACGCCCTCTCGGGATTACGCGGGCCACGTCGCCATCTTCACATGGGGCGAATCCGACGGCGTCTTCGGACCGGGCCAGCAGCGCAACGCCCTCGCCGCCCGATCGGCCGGCTTCACCGCCGTGACGCATGTCGTGAGCGGCGCGGGACACGACGGGCCGGCGCTGGACGGAGCACTCGCCTTCGCCGTCCCGCAGCTCGCACCCGTCCTGGGACTCGCTCCCTCATGAGCGCGAGGACGCCGGCCTCTTTCGAGAGGGGCCGCATGACGGCACCGGGGGTCGCACCGCGATGACCAAATTCTTCCTCTCGCTCGAACTGATCGACAGCCCCCTGCTGGTGGTCTCGGCTACCGTCGCGGCGCTCGCTGTCCTCGCTGTCCTGCTCTGGAAGCGGCGGCGCCTCGTTCTCACGGGCCTGATCGGCATCGCCGCGGGGGCGGTGATGTTCGTCGTCGCCAAGACCCTCGAGGCCGCGGACACCTTCGAGGGACCGCTTCCGGGAGCGGCGATCTGGTGGGCTGCCGGGGCGGCGGCCGGGGCCGCCGTCGGCGTCACCGGACTCTGCCGGGCGCCGTGGCCTCGCCGGATCTCGGGCGTCATCGCGATTCTCGCGGGGCTTCTCGCCGGTGCGGTGGGAGTCAACACCTCGTACGGCGTGACGCACAATCTCGCGGCGATCCTCGGCGTGCAAGCGCTCGATCCGGCATCCCTTCCCTCGCAGGACGCGTCAACCGGCGACCCCGCGACCCTCTACCAGCGCTGGCAGCCGCCGGCGGACATGCCGGCGAAAGGCTCGGTGAGCGCGCTCACGGGCGCGACGCAGATTCCGACCGGCCAGTACGCCGCGCGGGATGCGTCGCTGTACCTGCCGCCCGCCGCGCTCGTCGCGAACCCCCCGGCTCTTCCGCTCCTGGTCTTCATGATGGGCCAGCCCGGATCGCCAGATCCGACCTCGCTCGCCAAGGCGCTGGACGCGTTCGCCGCTCAGAACAAGGGTCTCGCACCGATCGCGATCGTCGTCGACCAGCTCACGGCACCCGATCGCGATCCCGCGTGCGAGGATTCCGCAACCTTCGGCGCCGTTTCGACGTACATCAATGAACGGGTTCCGCAGTGGGCGGCCAAGAACCTCAACATCGTTTCCGATCACCGCTACTGGACGATCGGCGGCTTCTCGAACGGCGGTTCGTGCGCCGCGATGTACGGGGCGAAGCATCCCGACGTCTGGGGGCAGATGCTCGACGTCATGGGGAACGAATTCCCCGGTTCCGAACATGTCGCGCAGACTGTCACCGACGTGTACCAGGGCGATGCGGCCGCGTTTCAGGCCAACAAGCCCTCGGTGCTGATGGCCGCGGCCGCTCCGGGCACGTTCGCCGGTCACACCGCTGTGTTCACCTGGGGGAGCGCGGACACCACCTACGGTCCTGGACAGCTCGCGAATTCCCAAGCGGCACAGGCGGCCGGGTTCACGACCCTTACCTACATCGTCGAGGGAGGCGGCCATACCGGCGAGACCCTGGACGCCAGCCTCGCGTGGGTCGTGCCCGCCCTGGCGCCCGTCCTGGGATTGGCGGCCCCGAGGTCGTGACGGTCTAGCCTCACCGGACCGGCGGGCGCTTCGAACCGACGTCCTGGCCGCGCGCTCAGCTGGACCGGCGAGTGGCCCGCGGAACGCGAAAGGCCCGGTCGACGAATCGACCGGGCCTTCGGCGTTTCAGCGTCAGCGCGCGAGCGCCTCTTTCATGATCGCGGCGTGCTCGCTGGCGTGCACCTTGGGCGAACCGGTCGCCGTCGAGGCGGCGGCGGCACGGGAGATGCGCCGCACGGGGCGGCCCAGCTGCTCGGCGACCTCGAGGGCGATGAACGGCCACGCACCCTGGTTCTCGGGTTCGTCCTGGACCCAGACGAGCTCGGCGCCCGGGTACTGGGCCAGCACCTGGGTGAGCTCGTCGACGGGCGCGGGGTAGTACTGCTCGACCCGCACCAGGGCGATCTCGGGATTGGGGTTCTTGTCGAGCTCGGCGCGCAGATCCCAGTGGATCTTGCCCGCGTGCAGCAGCACGCGCGTGACGGCGCTGCGGTCGATGCCGCGGTCGTCGTCGAGCACCGGCTCGAAGCGACCCTCGAGGAAGTCCTCGACGGGGCTGGTCGCACCGCGCAGGCGCAGCATGGCCTTGGGCGTGAACACCACCAGCGGGCGGCGCGGACGCTGATAGGCCTGACGGCGCAGCAGGTGGAAGTACGACGCGGGCGTCGACGGACGGGCGACGATCATGTTGTCCTGCGCGCACATCTGCAGGTAGCGCTCGATACGCGCCGACGAGTGGTCGGGCCCCTGGCCCTCGTAACCGTGAGGGAGCAGAAGGACGACGCTCGACTGCTGCGCCCACTTCTGGTCGGCCGAAGAGATGAACTCGTCGATCACCGACTGCGCGCCGTTGGCGAAGTCGCCGAACTGGGCCTCCCACAGCACGAGCGCGTCGGAGCGCTCGACCGAGTAGCCGTACTCGAAGGCCATCGCGGCGTACTCGCTGAGCAGCGAGTCGTACACCCAGAAGCGGCCCTGGTTCTCGCTCAGGTTCGCCAGCGGCAGCCATTCCTGGCCGTTGTCGCGGTCATGCAGCACCGAGTGACGCTGGACGAACGTGCCGCGACGCGAATCCTGTCCGGCGAGGCGCACCGGGGTGCCCTCCATCAGCACGGAGCCGAAGGCGAGAAGCTCGCCGAAGGCCCAGTCGATGTTGCCGTTGCGGCTCATGTCGAAGCGCTTGTCGAGCAGCTGCTGGAGCTTTGTGTGCACCGTGAAGCCGTCGGGCTTGTTCACGAACGCGTCGCCGATGTGCTGCACGACCTCGCGGGAGACGCCGGTGGTCTCGGGCGCGCCGGTGACCGGCTCGTCGGCCGCATCGGTGGCGATGACGGGGTTGGTCCCCGTCTCGGCCTCGTGGGTGTCGGCGAACGCGACCTCGAGTCGGCTCTGGAAGTCCTGCTTCGCCTGCTCGTACTCGTCCTCGGTGATGTCGCCACGACCGACGAGCGACTCCGTGTACAGACGTCGGACCGACCGCTTCGCCTCGATGAGGTTGGTCATCAGCGGCTGCGTCATCGAGGGGTCGTCGCCCTCGTTGTGACCGCGGCGGCGGTAGCAGACGAGGTCGATCACGATGTCGCGGTGGAACTCCTCGCGGTACAGGAACGCGAGCTCTGCGGCGCGGACGACGGCCTCGGGGTCGTCGCCGTTGACGTGCAGGATCGGAGCCTGGATCGTCTTGGCGACGTCGGTGGCGTAGACCGAGGTGCGGGCGTCGGTGGGCGTGGTGGTGAAACCGACCTGGTTGTTGACCACGACGTGGATCGTGCCGCCCGTGCGGTAGCCGCGCAGCTGCGACATCTGCAGGGTCTCGACGACCACGCCCTGACCGGCGAACGCGGCGTCGCCGTGCACGAGGATGGGCAGCCACGAGAACGTGCCGATGGGCTTGCGGTCCTGCTTGGCGCGGACGATGCCCTCGAGCACGCCGTCGACGGTCTCGAGGTGCGAGGGGTTGGCCGCGAGGTAGACGGGCAGCTCGTCGCCCTGGTCGCCGACGAAGGTGCCCTCGGTGCCGAGGTGGTACTTGACGTCGCCCGAGCCGCGCTTGCTGCCGATGGCGACCGCGCCCTCGAACTCGCGGAACACGTGACCGTAGGTCTTGCCGGCGATGTTGGTGAGCACGTTCAGACGACCGCGGTGGGCCATGCCGATGGCGGCGCCGTCGAGACCCGCGGATGCCGCGCCCTGCAGGATCTGGTCGAGCAGCGGGATCAGCGACTCGCCGCCCTCGAGGCTGAAGCGCTTCTGACCGACGTACTTGGTCTGCAGGAACGTCTCGAAGGCCTCGGCCTGGTTGAGCTTGGACAGGATCCGCAGCTGCTCGTCGTGGCCGGGCTTGGTGTACTTGACCTCGATGTTGCGCTGGAACCACTGGCGCTGCGCGGGATCCTGGATGTGCATGTACTCGACGCCCATGGTGCGGCAGTACGAGTCGCGCAGCACCCCGAGGATGTCGCGGAGCTTGGCGACGCGCTTGCCGCCCAGGCCGTTGGTGACGAACTCGCGGTCGAGGTCCCAGAAGGTGAGACCGTGCGACTCGATCTCGAGGTCGGGGTGCGTGCGCTGCACGTACTCGAGCGGATCGATGTCGGCCATGAGGTGGCCGCGCACGCGGTAGGAGTTGATGAGCTCCTGGACGCGGGCACTCTTGTCGATGCGCTCCGAGATGTCGACGCT
>NZ_QAJB01000224.1:0-4780 GCF_003061325.1 Microbacterium sp. HMWF026 | reverse complement strand
GTTCGGGGGTGTTCTCGGGCACCCTCCGACCGTAATGAGTCCCGCGGCGTCTCGCCAAGGTGGAACCTGAACGACACACGATCTTCACCCGCGTGCCGCACGGGACGACGCCCGCGGCGCAACCGGATTGTCGCCGGAGGACTCCAGCGCATACGGTGAGCCGATGCCCTCCACCGCCCGGACCGCCGCTCGCGACGCCGAGGCGAACCCCGCTTTCCGGCTCGCTGCCCGCGCGGGCTACGCCGCCAACGGCATCCTGCATCTGCTCATCGGCGGCCTGGTCATCGCGGTCGGCCTGGGCGCGCAAGAGGACAGCGACCAGACGGGCGCCTTCCGCGCCCTCGCCGCCGCTCCCCTGGGCGCGGCGGCCCTGTGGGCTCTGGCGATCGGACTGGTCGCCCTCGGCGGGTGGCATCTGCTGCAGGCCTTCGCGCCGCGGCGGTTGTCGGTGTGGCGGCGCCTCGCGCGGATCCTCGCCGAGTTGCCGCAAGGGCTGGTGTTCCTCGCGATCGGTCTGGTGTCGGCATCCGTCGCCCTGGGGGCCCGCCCGCGCGCCGAGCAGGCCGCGGAGGACCTCAGCCAGGGCGTGCTGACCTGGCCGATCGGCGGGGCGATCCTGGGCGCCGTCGGACTCGCCGTGGCCGGCGTGGGCATCGGCTTCGTGTGGATGGGCCTGCGTCGGTCGTTCCACTCGAAGGTGCGCACTCCGGACGGGCCGCGCGGCTTCGCGCTCACGACCCTGGGCGTCGTCGGCTTCGTCGCGAAGGGGATCGCGCTGATCGTCGTCGGCGTGCTGGTGGTGACCGCCGCGATCCGTGTCGAGCCCGACACCGCGGGCGGGCTCGACGGCGCCGTCGCCGCGGTCGTGGCCCTGCCGCTCGGACCGTTCCTGGCGTGCCTGGTCGGCCTGGGCTTCCTCGCCTACGGGGTGTTCACGGTCTTCCGCGCCCGGTACGCCCGACTGGACGTGTGACGGCCCTCAGTCCAGGTCGGGATCGCGCCCCGTCCGCTCGCCCGTCTCGAGCCCGGCGATCTCGGCGTGATCGTCGGCGTCGAGTGTGAAGTCGAACACGTCGCCGTTCTCGCGGATCCGGTCCAACGACACCGACTTGGGGAAGACGACGAGCCCACGGTCGAGGTGCCAGCGGATGACGACCTGAGCCGGCGTCTTGCCGTACTTGTCGGCCAGGGTCGCCAGGACCGGTTCGTCCAACAGCCCGCCGCGCGCCAGCGGCGCCCACGCCTCGGTGACGATGCCGTTCGCCTCGTGCCAGGCGACGAGGTCGTCCTGGGGGAAGCGCGGGTGCAGCTCGACCTGGTTGACCACGGGCAGCACGCCCGTCTCGTCGCGCAGCCGCTCCAGGTGCGGCACCGAGAAGTTGCTGACGCCGATCGACGTCGCCCGCCCATCCTGCTGCAGTCGCAGCAGCGCCCGCCACGTGTCGACGTAGCGGTCGGCACTCGGGATGGGCCAGTGGATCAGATACAGGTCGACGCGGTCGAGGCCCAGCGCCGCGGCGCTGGTGTCGAAGGCGCGGAGCGTCTCGTCGAAGCCCTGATCGTCGTTCCACACCTTGGTGGTGACGAACACCTCGTCGCGATCGAGCCCGGAGGCCCGCAGCCCCGCGCCCACCTCGGCCTCGTTGCCGTAGAGCGCCGCGGTGTCGATGTGACGGTAGCCCGCGGCGAGCGCCCCCTCGACGAGTCCGGCGGTGGTCTCGGCCGGCACCTTGTAGGTGCCGACGCCGAGCTGGGGAATCGTGGAGCCGTCGGCGAGCGACAGGCGGGGGGCCGAGATCATGGCATCCACGGTACCGGCGAACGCCGTCCGATACGGCGGAACGGCACCCCTTCCCGCAGCGGGAGGGATGCCGTTCCGTCAGGCGTCAGCGCGTGAGCGCCGCCAGAGCGTCGTCGACCGACACGGTCTCGCGCTCCCCCGTGCGGCGGTCCCACAGCTCGACCTGCCCGTCGGCGGCGCCGCGACCCACGATGAGGATGCGCGGGATGCCGACGAGCTCGGCGTCGCCGAACTTGACCCCCGGAGAGACCTTGGGGCGGTCGTCGTACAGGACGTCGAGGCCCGCGGACTCGAGCTGCTCCGAGACGGATGCCGCGAGGTCGAAGGCCACGGCGTCGCGCCCCGTGGCCACCACGTGCACGTCGAACGGGGCGACCGACTCGGGCCAGATGAGACCCTTCGCGTCGTTGTTCAGCTCGGCGATGATGGCGAGGATGCGGGTGACGCCGATGCCGTACGAGCCCATCGTGACGGTGGCGAGCTTGCCGTTCTCGTCCAGGACCTTCAGCCCCAGGGCCTCGGCGTACTTGCGACCCAGCTGGAAGACGTGGCCGATCTCCATGCCGCGGGCCAGCTCCACGGGACCGGAGCCGTCGGGCGCGGGGTCGCCCGCGCGCACGGTCGAGACCTCGACGAAGCCGTCGCCGACGAAGTCGCGGCCGGCGACGAGCGAGTGCACGTGCTTCTGGTCGATGTTGGCACCGGTGATCCAGGCGGTGCCGTCGACCACGCGCGGGTCGAGCACGTAGCGGATCTTGGTCGCCGACTCCTCGCCCAGCACCGGACCGGTGGGCGACCAGGGGCCGATGTAGCCCTTGACCAGCAGCGGGTTCTTCGCGAAATCGGCCTCGGTGGCCGCCTCGACCTCGGCGGGAGCGAAGGCGACCTCGACGCGCTTGTCGTCGACGTCGCGGTCACCGGGCAGGCCCACGACGACGAGCTCGCGCGTGCCGTCGAGATGAGTGAGGGCGAGCACCACGTTCTTCAGCGTGTGCGCGGCGGTCCACTCGGCGGCGTCGGCCGTGGCGGGACCGGCGATGCCGGGGGCCGGAGCCGCCAGGTGCGCGTTGGAGTGATCGACGAGGGTGGCGATCGTGGGGGTGTTCGGCGAGTCGAAGACGACCGGCTCGGGCTGACCCCCGATCGGCAGCGCGTCGGGGACGACCGTGGTGAACGCCTCGACGTTGGCCGCGTAGCCTCCGGCCGAACGCACGAACGTGTCCTCGCCGATCGGGGTCGGGTGCAGGAACTCCTCGGACTTCGAGCCGCCCATCGCGCCGGCGTCGGCGGCGACGATGACGTACTCGAGGCCCAGGCGGGTGAAGATCCGCTCGTAGGCGTCGCGCTGAGCCTGGTACGAGGCGTCGAGACCGGCATCCGTCGCGTCGAACGAGTACGCGTCCTTCATCGTGAACTCGCGACCGCGCAGCAGGCCGGCGCGGGGGCGCGCCTCGTCGCGGTACTTGTCCTGGATCTGGTAGATCGTCAGCGGCAGATCCTTGTACGACGAGTACAGGTCCTTCACCAGCAGGGTGAACATCTCCTCGTGCGTGGGCGCGAGCAGGTAGTCGGCCCCCTTGCGGTCCTGCAGGCGGAACAGCGCGTCGCCGTACTCCTCCCAACGGCCCGTCACCTCGTACGGCTCGCGCGGCAGGAGCGCCGGGAAGTGCACCTCGAACGCCCCGGCGTTCGCCATCTCTTCGCGGACGACCGCCTCGATCTTGGCCTTGACCCTCAGGCCGAGCGGCAGCCAGGCGAAGACGCCGGGCGCGTTGCGACGGATGTATCCGGCGCGCACGAGCAGGCGGTGGCTCGTGACCTCGGCATCCGAGGGATCTTCGCGGAGCGTGCGGAGGAAGTAGTTCGACAGACGGGTGACCACGAGAGTCGAGTCTAGGGCGGTGGATGCCACGGGCGAGCCGGGAGGCGGCGGCTCATCCGTAGACCGACTCGGCCATGATCGACGCGATCGCGGAGGCGGCCGTCACCCGATCCGCGAACGTGACGACTTCGGGCAGCGAGAAGCGGATCCAGGTGGCGTCGAGCAGGACGTCCGCATGACACACCTCGGTCGTCTCGAAGGTCGCGCACGAGACCACGGCCCGATCCGTTCCTCTCGCACCGTCGAACGACACGGGGTCTCCCGTCGCTGCGCTGTCGAAGGCCCACTCGCCGCCGGGAAGCCAGAGGAGCGACAAGCGGGCGGGGTCCTCGTAGGCGCTGCCCGTGGTGCTCCCCGCGTCGCAGGGGGTTGCCTGCCAGAAATTCGAGAGAAGCCAGTCCCAGGCGCTCCATCCTCCTCGGCCCCTCACCTTGATCTCCATCGACTCCTCACCGAGGACGGCGGCGAGCCGATCCGCCGGAAGGAGCGCGGCGCAGTCGCCGGGGAACGCGACTGTCCCCGTCGGCGGCGTCCAGGTCGGCGGCGAGGGCGGCGATGCCCGCACCAGGTCGCGCACCTCGTTCCAGACCGCCACCTCGGCGCTGTCGAGGTTCCGGCCCGCCGCCGAGACGCCCTCGACCAGGATGAAGGTCCCCGCCACGAGTTCGCACGGCGGGTACTGCGGGTCGCACGTCCCCCCGGCGAAGGTGTCACGATCAGCGAGCGCGCCCTGCCCGTCGGCGATGACGGCGACCTCGACGTACGAGCCGTCGGCAGCGCCGAACTCGCAGAACAGGTCGCCCGCCTGGGCGAACGCGTACTGCACCGGCCCGGCGACCAGGGTGTTCCCGTGCGGCTGGGGCAGGGTGAGCACCGACACGGGCACCTCGCCGCCGAAGATCGCACCGACCTTCGAGGTCATCGCGTCGCACCCGAACGAGAAGCGGGAGGTCGGCTGCGTGACCACTCGCGCTGCCGATGTCGGGGTCGGCGTCGCCGACGGGCTCGGCGCGAGACTCGGGGTCGGGCTGGGCGCGATCGTCTGCGTCGCGGACGGCGTCGGCGTGTTCGCGATCTCGGGCGCGCTGAGCGTGGAC
>NZ_QAJB01000223.1:0-1564 GCF_003061325.1 Microbacterium sp. HMWF026 | reverse complement strand
GCCCCGAGGCCGCCCCGCCCCGTCATGACCGAACTAGGCTCGACCCATGACCACCGAGCACGCGAGCGCGACGCGAGGGCCGGTGGCCGTGTCGCTCGGCGCCACCGTGACGGCATCCGGGGCGACGGCCCTCCCCTCGACGGGGGCACCGGCATCCCGCACCACCACCCGACCCGCGACCGACGCCCCCCGCGAGGGCGGCCTGCAGGACCGCTTCGGTCGCGTCGCCACCGATCTGCGCGTCTCGGTGATCGACAAATGCAACCTGCGCTGCACGTACTGCATGCCGGCGGACGGGATGCCGTGGCTGCCGACCTCGCAGCTGATGAGCGCCGACGAGATCCGCCGCATCGTGCGGGTCGCCGTGCACTCCCTCGGCGCCGAAGAGCTGCGCATCACCGGCGGCGAGCCGCTCGTCCGCAAAGACCTCGAGCACATCATCGCCGGGATTCGCGCCGACAACCCCGACCTGCCGATCTCGATGACGACCAACGCCGTTGGGCTCGACAAACGCGCGCAACCCCTCAAGGACGCGGGCCTCACCCGCCTGAACGTGTCGCTGGACACCCTGCACCCCGAGACGTTCGCCGAACTGACGCGCCGACCGCACCTCGATAAGGTGCTCGCGGGCCTCGAAGCGGCGCGCGCGGCGGGCCTGGGTCCGATCAAGATCAACGCCGTGCTGCTGCGCGGCATCAACGACACCGAGATCGTCTCGCTCGTCGACTGGGCCGTCACGCACGGCTTCGAGATGCGCTTCATCGAGGACATGCCGCTCGACGGCGACCGGTCGTGGACCGAGGGGGCCGTCATCCCGGCGCGCGACATCCGCGCCGAGATCGAGACGGCGTTCTCGCTCGCCCCCGACCCGCGCGGTCGCGGGGCCGCCCCCGCGGAGCGCTGGGAGGTGCGCCGCCCCGGCGAGACCGCCGTGGCCGGTCACGTCGGCATCATCTCGTCCGTGACCGAGCCGTTCTGCGCCGCGTGCACGCGCACCCGCGTGACCGCCGACGGGCGCATCCGCTCGTGCCTGTTCTCGCACGAAGAGACCGACCTGCTCACGGCCCTGCGCGACGGAGCCGACGACGAGGGTCTCGCGCAGATCTGGCGGGATGCCATGTGGGCCAAGCCCCGCGCCCACGGCTCCGACCGGGTGGGACTCGCCCGCGCCGACTTCGTCCAGCCGCAGCGCACGATGAGCGCGATCGGCGGATGAGACCGCTCGTCGAGCCGGTGGCATCCCTCGCCCCCGAAGAACTCATCCGCACGGCACGGCACGCCGTCCTCGCCGCGATCGGCGAAGAAGGCCAGCGCCGCCTCGCCGCCGCGCGCATCGCGGTGATCGGCGCCGGAGGACTCGGCTCCCCCGTGCTGCTCGCCCTCGCCGCCGCCGGAGTGGGCGAGCTCGTCGTCATCGACGACGACGTGGTCGAGCGCACCAACCTGCAGCGTCAGCTGGCGCACCGGGTCGACGACATCGGCACGGCGAAGACCGCCTCGGCGGCGCGCGCCGTCCGCGACCTCTCGCCCCTCACCGTCGTGCACGAGCGCACGCTCCGCCTGA
>NZ_QAJB01000222.1:1603-6248 GCF_003061325.1 Microbacterium sp. HMWF026 | reverse complement strand
GGGGAGGGGCGCGGGCCCGTCGTCCCCGTCGGCGCTCGAGAGCAGACCGCCGATGAGCCCCTCGAGGTCGCGGGCCTCGGCGTACTCGGCTCGCCACAGGCCCCGCGTGTCCGCGAGCAGACGCGAGACGGTGGTGAGGGGGTGCGGCATCGCGGCGAGGGCGCTCGAGTGGGGGGCGAGGGCGATGAGCGCCCCGGCGGGTTCGACCGGGACGAGCCGCGCGCCGCGGTGGCGTTCGTCGCGATCGAGCAGGACGACCCGTCGCAGGTGCAGCGGGGCGTCCGGGAGCCGGCGCAGACCGAGGCTCGCGGGGGAGTGCTGCAGTTTGACCGCGTGACCCGGCGTGATCACCGACAGCGGTTTGCGGTAGGCGTGGACGCGGCCGTCGTCGTCGATGCCGACCGTCTCGTCCGAGACGTAGCCCCAGGTGCGCGCCAGGCGACGCGTGGCGGTCGTCTTGCCGGCGCCGGACGGTCCGACCAGGGCGACCACGCCGCCGTCGGGGGCCGCGACGCCGCCGGCGTGCAGCATCCACGACGAGCCGCGTCTCGCCCCGATCGCCGCTTGCGTCACCGCGCTCGAGAGCTGCGACAGCATCCGCTCAGGCGGGTCGGACCGCGAGGGTCGCACCTCGGCATCCGCAATGCCGTCGTCGGCGGCGCGGGCGTCCGCCCAGGCGCTGCGGACGGCTTCGCGGTCGGCGTCGGCGAGCGCGGTCAGGTCGATCCGCACCCTCACCCCGACCGCGTCGACCACGAGCGAGGGCGGAGTCGTCGGGATCATGCGGTCACGCTAGGCGCCGTCCGCGGCGACGCGGGCGCCGACGGCGGCCTCGCGGCGACCTGTCGCCTCACGCTTCACCCGCTCCGGCACATCTGCTCACCCACCGCCGGGTGCGGGAAAAGGACGGCATACGCCGTGCCCTAGACTGCAAGGACTGCCCGCCGCGTGACACTCCGCGGGGGTGGGAGCCGTGATCCGCGGCCGTCGCGTCGCCGCAAAAACCGATTGGTCCCCCTGTGTCCGCCTCGCACTCCGCACTCGTGCCCGAGTGGCTCACCGCCCCGGCCGAGGCGAACGAGCTCGTCGCCTCCGTCTGGCCCTCGTCCGCGCACCGCGCGGCCGACGGTTCGGTGCGCCTCGGGGGCGTCTCCGTCTTCGACCTGCGCGAGCGCTTCGGCACCCCGCTGTACGTCCTCGACGAGGACGAGGTGCGCGCCCACGCGCAGCGCGCCCGCCGCGCCTTCGAGGCCGCGGCCGACCGGCACGGCATCCGGGCCCGCGTCTACTACGCGGGCAAAGCGTTCCTGTCGACCGAGGTCGTGCGCTGGGTCATCGACGAGGGCCTCGCCGTCGACGTGTGCACGCGCGGCGAGCTCGAGGTCGCCCTGGCAGCCGGCGCAGATCCCGCGCGCCTGGGCTTCCACGGCAACAACAAGAGCGTGTCCGAGCTCGAGCGCGCCGTCGAGGTCGGCATCGGCTCGGTGGTCCTCGACAGCCCGATCGAGATCGAGCGCCTCGCCGCGATCGCCGATCGCCGGGGTGCGGTCCAGCCCGTCCTCGTGCGCGTGCGCACCGGCGTGCACGCCGAGACGCACGCGTTCCTCGCCACCGCGCACGAGGATCAGAAGTTCGGGTTCTCGCTCGACGGCGCGTCCGCCGCCGTGGCCCGCATCCGCGAGTTGCCGAGCCTGCGCTTCGTGGGCCTGCACGCGCACATCGGCTCGCAGATCTTCGACTCCTCCGGCTTCCGCGAGTCGGCCGCCCGTCTGGTCGACCTGCACGCCGACCTGCTCGCCGGCGGCGACATCCCGCTGCTGAACGTCGGAGGTGGCTTCGGCATCTCGTACACCTCGGTCGACGATCCGCGCCCGATCGAAGAGATCGCCGACGGCATCGTCGACGCGATCGCCGACGAGTGCGCGGTGCGCGGCATCCCCGTGCCCGACGTCGCCACCGAACCGGGTCGCGTCATCGTCGGTCAGGCCGGCGTCACGCTCTACGAGGTCGGCACCGTCAAGACCGTCACCGCGGCCGAGGGCGTCGAGCGCACCTACGTCAGCGTCGACGGGGGAATGAGCGACAACGCCCGCCCCGCGCTGTACGGCGCCGATTTCTCGGCGCGGCTCGTCTCGCGCACGAGCGGCGCGACCCCGGCCCTGTCGCGCGTGGTGGGCCATCACTGCGAGTCGGGCGACATCGTCGTGGATGCCGAATACCTCCCCGCCGACGTCACCCCCGGCGACCTGCTGGCCGTGCCCGCGACCGGCGCATACTGCTTCTCGCTCGCGAGCAACTACAACTACACGCCCCGCCCTCCCGTCGTCGCGGTGCGCGACGGCGAGGCCCGCGTGATCGTCCGCGGAGAGACGATCGACGATCTGCTCGCGCGCGACGCCGGGGTCGCGGCATCCACCGGCCCGTCCTTTTCCCGCGGCACGGCCGCATCACCTCACGGAGACACCGAATGACCGACTATCGCACGCTGCGCGTGGCGCTCCTCGGCGCCGGCGCCGTCGGCTCGCAGGTCGCCGACCTGCTGCTCAAGCACGGCGACGAGCTCGCCGACCGCGCGGGAGCGACGCTCGAACTCGCCGGCATCGCCGTCCGCGACGTCGACGCCAAGCGCGACGCCGACCTTCCGCGCGAGCTGTTCACCACGGATGCCGAGACCCTCATCGTCGGCTCCGACATCGTCATCGAGCTGATGGGCGGCATCGAGCCGGCCCGTACGCAGGTGCTGCACGCGATCGCCTCGGGCGCCGATGTCGTCACCGCCAACAAGGCCCTGCTGGCCACGCACGGCTCCGAGGTCTTCGAGGCCGCCGACCAGGTCGGCGCCGAGGTGTACTACGAGGCCGCTGCCGCCGGGGCGATCCCCATCATCCGCCCGCTGCGCGACTCGCTCGCGGGCGACCGCGTCGTGCGCATCATGGGCATCGTCAACGGCACGACCAACTACATCCTCGACCGCATGGACACCGAGGGCGCCGACTTCGCCGACGTGCTCGCCCAGGCGCAGGCGCTCGGCTACGCCGAGGCCGACCCCACGGCCGACGTCGAGGGCTACGACGCCGCGCAGAAGGCGGCGATCCTGGCGAGCCTGGCGTTCCACACGACCGTCCCCCTCGATGCGGTGCACCGCGAGGGCATCACCTCGGTCGACGCCGCGATGATCGAGTCCGCGCGTCACGCCGGCTACGTCATCAAGCTCCTGGCCGTGTGCGAGCGTCTCGCCGCCACCGAAGAGGGGGCGACCGAGGCGATCTCGGTGCGCGTGTATCCGGCCCTGGTCGAGCGCACGCACCCGCTGGCGAGCGTCCACGGGGCCAACAACGCCGTCTTCGTCCAGGCCGAGGCCGCCGGCGACCTGATGTTCTACGGCGCCGGTGCCGGCGGTGTGCAGACCGCCTCGGCCGTCCTCGGCGACGTCGTGTCGGCCGCGCGCCGCCACATCGCCGGGGGAGTGGGCGTCGGTGAGTCCACCCGCGCCAACCTGCCCGCCGTCCCGATCGGGCACGTCATCACGCGCTACCAGATCACCCTCGAGGTCGACGATCAGCCGGGCGTGCTGGCGACGGTCGCGGGCATCCTGAGCGAGGGCCGCGTCTCGATCGCGACCGTCGAGCAGACCGTCATCGAGGCGGACGAGAACTCCCGGTCGGGCGGCTCCGCGCGACTGGTCATCGGAACACACAAGGCCCGCGAGCAGGACCTGAGCGAGACCGTCGAGCGTCTCGCCGCGAGCGGCGTCGTCGAGCGCGTGGTCTCGGTACTGCGTGTGGAAGGGAACTGACATGGCACACCTCTGGCGCGGAGTCCTCCGCGAATACGCCGACCGTCTGGGTGTCACCGACGCCTCCACCGTCGTCACGCTCGGAGAGGGCGGCACGCCGCTCATCCCCGCCCCGGCGCTGTCGCACCGCACCGGTGCCGACGTCTACGTCAAGTTCGAGGGCATGAACCCCACGGGCTCGTTCAAGGACCGCGGCATGACGGTCGCGCTGTCGCGTGCGGTCGAGCACGGCGCGAAGGCCGTGATCTGCGCCTCGACCGGCAACACCTCGGCGTCCGCCGCGGCGTACGCGGCCCACGCGGGCATCACCGCGGCCGTGCTCGTCCCCGAGGGCAAGATCGCGATGGGCAAGCTCAGCCAGGCGGTCGCTCACAACGGCCGGCTCATCCAGATCCGCGGCAACTTCGACGACTGCCTCGAGATCGCGCGCGAGCTCGCCGACCACTACCCGGTCCACCTCGTCAACTCGGTCAACCCCGACCGCATCGAGGGGCAGAAGACCGCCGCGTACGAGGTCGTCGCCCAGCTCGGCGACGCCCCGGACTTCCACTTCATCCCCGTCGGCAACGCCGGCAACTACACCGCCTACTCGCGCGGCTACCGCGAAGAGGCGGCGCGCGGCGCCGCGACCCGCGTCCCGCGCATGTTCGGACTGCAGGCCGCCGGATCCGCTCCGCTCGTGCGCGGCGAGGTCGTGCGCCAGCCCGAGACGATCGCCAGCGCGATCCGCATCGGCAACCCCGCCTCGTGGGACCTCGCCCTCGAGGCGCGCGACGCCACCCAGGGATGGTTCGGCGCGATCGACGACGAGGGCATCCTCGCGGCGCAGAAGATCCTGGCCGGAGAGGT
>NZ_QAJB01000222.1:0-1590 GCF_003061325.1 Microbacterium sp. HMWF026 | reverse complement strand
AGCCCGCCTCGGCCATCAGCGTCGCGGGGCTGCTCGACCGCGCCGAGGCGGGTCTCATCCCCGCCGGCGCCAAGGTCGTGCTCACGGTCACCGGCCACGGACTCAAGGACCCCCAGTGGGCCCTGCGCAAGTCCGACGGAACGACCGTCGAGCCCACCGTCGTGGACGCGACCACCTCCGAGGTCGCCTCGGTGCTCGACCTGCAGCCGGTGACCGCGTGAGCGCAGGCCCCGGACGCCGGGTCGCGGTCCGCGTTCCCGCAACCAGCGCGAACCTCGGCCCCGGCTTCGACACCCTGGGCCTGGCCCTCAGCGTCTACGACGAGCTCGTCGTCGAGCAGCTCGACGGCGACCGCCTCGAGATCGAGGTCGAGGGCGAGGGGACGGCCGACGTCCCCCGCGACGCCTCGCACCTCGTGGTGCGCGCGATGGCGCACACCTACGCGTCGGTCGGTCGCACGCTCCCGGGCGTGCGGCTCACCGCGCGCAACGTCATCCCGCACGGACGCGGCATGGGCTCGTCGGGTGCTGCGGTGGTGGCGGGCATCCTCGCCGCCAAGGGACTGCTGGACGGAGAAGCGTCGTTCACCGACGTCGATCTGCTGCGCCTGGCCACCGAGATGGAGGGTCACCCCGACAACGTCGCGCCCGGCCTCTTCGGCGGCCTGACGATCGCCTGGATGGATGCCGCCGGCCCCCAGCACAAGCAGCTGATCGTGCACCGTGGTGTGTCGCCGCTCGTGCTCGTGCCCGAGTTCACGATGTCGACCGCCGTCGCGCGCAGCCTGCAGCCCCTTCAGGTGCCGCGAGAGGACGCCGTCTTCAACGTCTCGCGCTCGGCGCTGCTGATCGCCGCGATGACGCAGAGCCCCGAGCTGCTCATGGCGGCGACCGAAGACAAGCTGCACCAGAACTATCGCGCCCAGGCCATGCCCGAGACCGACAAGCTCGTGCGGGCGCTGCGCGCCGAGGGATATGCGGCGGTCGTCTCGGGTGCCGGACCCAGCGTGCTGGTCCTGGCGGACGGGCCGGGGCAGCGCCTCGCGGCGGCTGATCTTACGGCATCCGTCGTCGACACCCCGTGGCAGGCGCTCATGCTCGCCGTCGACGTCAAGGGTGGTACAGTGAAAAACGCAGAGGGTTCCGCGTAAAGTCGCGAATCTGAGCCTCTGCACCACCTGCGAAATCCGCAACACATCGCGAACCCGGTCTCGGCTGCAGTCTTCCGAACCGCTGGTGTCCTTCGTCTGCCTTTCTGCACGGCGAAGCGCGATCTGACCACGTTTCATTCTGAGGAGCACTCGTGGAGTCCATCTCCGAGACCCAGCCCGTCGACGCGCCCGAGGGCGCCGAGATCACCACGGACGAGCAGCCCACCGCTGCCGCCGAGGGCACCGACACCGCGCAGACCGACTCGGTCGACGCCGCCGTGACCGAGGGCGCCGACGCCCCCGAGGGCGAGCAGGCCGCCGCCGAGGCGCAGCCCGAGCCCCTGTTCACCGACGACGCGCTCGCGACCGAGGCGCTGGACGCCGAGGCCTCCACCGCCGAGGCCGCGCCCGCCGAAGCCCCGACTGCGGACGCGGAGCCG
>NZ_QAJB01000221.1:0-1154 GCF_003061325.1 Microbacterium sp. HMWF026 | reverse complement strand
GCCCGCGTCCATCCCACCGGCGTCCGCGCCGCCGGCATCCGCGGGAACGGCGTCGACGGCGCCCTGGTCGGCGGCCGCCCCGTCGGCGTAGCCCGCGTCGTAGCCGGGGTCGAACAGGGCCCCCACCAGGGCCGATCCGACGACGTAGCCGCCGATGGTGCCGAGCATCGACGCCCCGAGCATTGAGCCGAAGCCCGGCCCTCCCGAGAACGAGCGTCCACCGAACGTGCGTTCCATGAACCCGGGCCGGGAGTACTCGGCGCGCGTCGCCGCGCGGGCCAGAACGGACGGATCGTCGCTGGCGGGACGCTCGGCGGGTGACAGTCCCGCCGACAGCTCCTGCAGCACCTGCTGACGTTGTGCGGGAGTCAGTCGACCGAAGGCCTCGGCGTGCACCTGCTCGACGGTCTCGGGAGGCGCCGTGCGCAGCAGGTAGCGATAGCGCTCGACCGCCTGGCGATCGGTTGCTTCCGCGTCCTGCGCCCCGGGGTCCGGAGCTACGGATGCCGCGCCCCCGGCCACCTGCGCGGGAGGCGGCGCGTAGCGGCCGTCGCCGTCACGGAACCCGCTGGCGCTCGGCCGCGCGTCGGGCGAAGACGCGGCATCCCGCCGGCGGTCGTCGTCGCTGGAGCCGAACAATCGATCGAGGAAACCCATCTCTACCTCCTGGATAGGTTCCCTACGCTAATCGCGCGGCCCCGAAGGCGACGAGGGGTTGCCCCGCGCGGGTTCGTCGTCGGCGGGTCAGCCGCGGCGGGCGATCGCCTCGCTCGTCCAGAGCGCATACGCCGACCAGGGGTCGTCGTGCAGCGCGGCCACTGACGCGATGTGCGCGTCGAGCGCGGGGGAACGGCGGAACCACTCGGTGCGTCCGAAACGCTCCGCCGCGAACGCTTCGTGACGACGCCGCTCGAGCAGGCGGTCGCCCGGCTCGAAGGCGAGCAGTTCGTCGTGCCAGATCGCGGCCAGGCGCTGCCGCGGGCGTGCGGTCGTGCCGATCTTGATCCGGTCCTCGAAGCGCAGGTAGTAGACCACGTCGATGCGCGGGGGCGGAAGTTCGTCGTCGATCGGCTCGCCGTGGCGCCACTCGCAGACCGCGCACAACCAGCCGCTCGGCCAGCGCACGCCGAGTCGCGACCCGCACAGCCGAC
Source organism: Microbacterium sp. HMWF026 (assembly GCF_003061325.1). Taxonomy (NCBI): domain Bacteria; kingdom Bacillati; phylum Actinomycetota; class Actinomycetes; order Micrococcales; family Microbacteriaceae; genus Microbacterium; species Microbacterium sp. HMWF026. Next base: position 3 of record NZ_QAJB01000221.1, on the reverse strand, counting down.
ACG
>NZ_QAJB01000220.1:0-16623 GCF_003061325.1 Microbacterium sp. HMWF026 | reverse complement strand
GGGCAGGCTCGGGTCGGACCATGCGTCCTAGGCTAGTGACAGCGGCCGTCGACGTCGGGAGGACCAGGTGCGGGTGTACCTCGATCACGCGGCGACCACGCCGTTGCGTCCCGAGGCGCGCGACGCGTGGCTCGCGGCGCACGAGGTGCTCGGCAACCCCTCCTCGATCCACGGGGCCGGCCAGGACGCCCGTCGTCTTCTCGAAGACGCCCGCGAGCAGGTCGCCTCGGCGCTGGGGTGCCAGCCCATCGAGGTCGTCTTCACCTCGGGAGGCACCGAGGCCGCCAACCTCGCCCTCAAGGGCCTGTGGTGGTCGCGCAGCGACGGCACGGACGCGATCGTGCTGCCCGACGGCGAGCATCACGCGACGCTCGACGTGGTCGAGTGGCTCGCCTCGGCCGAGGGTGCGCGGGTGCGCGCGGTGCCGCTCGATCCGTTGGGCCGTATCGTGCCCGAGGTGTTCGCCGGCGCCCTCGCCGGAGCCGCCGCGGCCACGGCCCTCGTCGCCAACAACGAGGTCGGGACGCTCCAGGATGCCGCGGCCCTGGCGTCGGCGGCATCCGAGGCCCGTGTTCCCCTGCATCTGGACGCGGTGTCGGCCCTGGGCCAGGTGCCCGTGGATTTCGCCGGGTGGCGCGGGACGGGCACGACGGGCGACGGTCTCGTCGCGCTGTCGGTATCGGCGCACAAGGTCGGCGGACCCGTCGGGGTGGGAGCCGCAGTGGTGTCCCGTCACGCCCGGGTGACCCCGCTCGTGCACGGCGGGGGTCAGCAGCGGGGGCTCCGCGCCGGTACGCAGGACGTCGCCGGAGCGGTGGCGTTCGCCGCCGCCGTCCGCGCCGCCGAGGCGCAGCGCGAGGCCGAGACCGCGCGGATCGCGGGCCTGCGCGATCGGCTGGTGGCCGGCATCCGTTCGTCGATCCCCGACGCCGAGCTGCTCGGCGATCCGCGCGAGCGCTTGCCCGGCAACGCGCACGTGCTGTTCCCGGATGCCGCCGGCGAGACGCTGCTGTTCCTGCTCGACATGGACGGGATCGCGGTGTCGACCGGGTCGGCGTGTCAGGCGGGCGTCGCCGAGCCGTCGCACGTCGTGCGCGCCCTGGGACGCGACGATCGGGCCGCCCGCTCGGTGCTGCGTTTCACCCTCGGATACACCTCGACGGACGACGACGTCGACGCCGTGCTCGCGCGACTCGCCCCCGCGTACGCGCGAGCCGTGGCATCCGGCGCCCGTTCAGCGGGCCCTTCGTAGACTGGGACGATGCGAGTTCTGGCGGCGATGAGCGGTGGCGTCGATTCCGCGGTGGCGGCGGCGCGGGCGGTCGACGCCGGCCATGACGTGGTCGGCGTGCACCTCGCGCTCTCGCGGGCGGGCGGGACGCTGCGCGCGGGCAGCCGCGGCTGCTGCACGATCGAGGACGCGATGGACGCGCGGCGCGCGGCCGACCGTCTCGGCATCCCGTTCTACGTGTGGGATTTCTCGGAGCGCTTCCGCGACGACGTGATCGACGACTTCGTCGCCGAGTACCGGGCGGGACGCACCCCCAATCCCTGCATGCGCTGCAACGAGAAGATCAAGTTCGCGGCCCTGCTCGAGCGCGCCCTCGAACTGGGCTTCGACGCCGTGTGCACGGGGCACTACGCCACGCTCCTCGACACGCCCGAGGGGCGCGAGCTGCATCGCGCGTCCGATAACGCCAAGGACCAGTCCTACGTGCTGGGCGTGCTGACGGCCGCGCAGCTGGCGCACACCTACTTCCCGCTCGGCTCGACCCCGTCCAAGGCGCTCGTGCGTGCCGAGGCCGAGGAGCGCGGGCTCACCGTCGCGCAGAAGCCTGACAGCCACGACATCTGCTTCATCCCCGACGGCGACACGCGCGGCTGGCTCGCCGACAAGGTGGGCGCGGAGCGCGGCGAGATCCTCGATCGCACGGGAGCGGTCGTCGGTTCGCACGAGGGCGCCCACGCCTTCACCGTGGGTCAGCGACGCGGGCTGCAGCTAGGCGTCCCCGCCGCCGACGGCAAGCCCCGCTTCGTGCTCGAGGTGCGACCCGTGTCGAACACCGTCGTGGTCGGACCGAAAGAGGCCCTGGCCTGCGCCGAGATCGCGGGGGAGCGCTTCAGCTGGGCCGGCCGCGCCCCGAGTGACGAGCGGTTCGCGTGCCACGCGCAGATCCGCGCGCACGCCGAGCCCGTACCGGCCGTGGCCGAGCTCATCGACGGGGTGTTGACGGTGCGTCCCGAGACGCCATTCGACGGGGTCGCCCCGGGGCAGACCGCGGTGCTCTACGACGGCACGCGCGTGCTGGGTCAGTTCACGATCGACCGCACGGTGTCGGCGGTGCCCGTCGAGGCGTGATCCGCGCGTACCGCGCCGCCGCAAGGCCCGCGGGCGATGTCGGAGGCCCTGCCTAAGCTGGGACGGTGACCGAGCACGACCAGCTTCCCGATCTGACCCTCGACCAGGCGCGCGCCGAGGCGGCCGACCTGACGCAGCGCATCGTCGACGCGCGCGAGGCGTATTACGGGCGGGATGCCGAGCTGGTCGACGACGCCACCTACGACGGGTGGATGCACCGGCTCGAGGCGATCGAGCGGTTGTTCCCCGAGCTGCAGGGGCAGGACAGCCCGACGCTCTCGGTGGGCGCGGCCGAGGCGACCGACCTCGCCACGATCGAGCACGCCGAGCGCATGCTGAGCCTCGACAACGTCTTCTCACCCGACGAACTGCGCGACTGGGCCGTCAAGACCGAGGCCGCGGCGGGGCGCGCCGTGCACTGGCTCAGCGAGCTCAAGATCGACGGGCTCGCGATCAGTCTGCGCTACGAGAACGGCGTGCTGACCTCGGCGGCCACCCGCGGTGACGGGCGGGTCGGCGAGATCGTCACCGAGAACGCCCTGCGTCTCGCGGGGGTCCCGCGCGAGCTGCGGGGCGAGGGGCATCCCGCCCTCGTCGAGGTGCGCGGCGAGGTCTTCATCCCCGTGGCCGCGTTCGAGGATCTGAACCGCCTGCAGGGCGAACTGCGTGACCGCGCGGTCGCCGAGGCTCGTGAGCGCGCCGCGGCGCGTCGCGGCGGCCGGTCCTTCGACCTCGACAAGGCCGAGCAGGCGGCCGCCCGGCGTTTCCCCGCCTTCGCCAACCCCCGCAACGCCGCGAGCGGTGGTCTGCGCCAGCAGATCGAGAAGAAGAGCGGACTCGAGCTCGAAGCCGGGCTCGCCCGCATCGACTCCCTCGCGCTCTACGTGCACGGCATCGGCGCCTGGCCCGACCCTCCGGTGGCGGCGCAGAGCGAGGTCTACGACCTGCTCGCCGGGTGGGGTCTGCCCACCTCGCCCTACAGCCGGGTCGAGTCGGGCATCGACGGGGTGCTGTCGTTCGTCGCGTATCACGGCGAGCACCGCCACGACGTCGAGCACGAGATCGACGGCGTCGTGGTCAAGGTCGACGAACTGGCCCTGCACGACGAGCTCGGTGCGACCAGCCGTGCCCCGCGCTGGGCGATCGCGTACAAGTACCCGCCCGAGCAGGTCAACACGAAGCTGCTCGACATCGTCGTCTCGGTCGGCCGCACCGGGCGAGCGACGCCGTTCGCCGTGATGGAGCCGGCCAGGGTCGCCGGCAGCGTCGTGCGCCAGGCGACCCTGCACAATCAGGACGTCGTCAAGGTCAAGGGCGTCCTCATCGGCGACACCGTCGTCCTGCGCAAGGCCGGCGACGTCATCCCCGAGGTGCTGGGCCCGGTGGTCGAGTTGCGCGACGGCACCGAGCGCGCGTTCGTCATGCCGGCGGACTGCCCCGAGTGCGGCACCCCGCTGCGGCCGGCGAAAGAGGGCGACATCGACCTGCGATGCCCCAACGCCCGCTCGTGCCCCGCGCAGGTGCGCGGCCGCGTCGAGCACATCGGCTCGCGCGGCGCTCTCGACATCGAGGCCCTGGGCGAGGTGACGGCCGCCGCCCTCACCCAGCCCGAGGTGCCCGAGCGTCCGCCGCTCGACACCGAGGCCGGCCTGTTCGACCTGACGCTCGACGAGCTCGTGCCGATCGAGGTCGTGGTGCGCGATTCCGAGACCGGTGAGCGGAAGGTCGATCCCGACACCGGAGAACCGGTCCGCCGGGCGCCGTTCCAGAAGCTGGGCCCCGCGACGTACCCGCCGGGCAGCGACGACCTCGATCCCGCGGAGCGGCGGCGGCGCGGCATCCGCAAGGACTATCGCGAGGTGCGTCCGTCCGAGCAGGCGACCAAGCTCGTCGCCGAGCTCGAGAAGGCGAAGACGAAAGACCTCTGGCGTCTGCTCGTGTCGCTCAACATCCGTCACGTCGGACCGGTGGCCGCACGGGCCCTCGCCCAGTGGTTCGGATCGCTGGATGCCATCCGCGCCGCCTCGCGCGAAGAACTGGCCGCCGTCGAGGGGGTGGGCGGGATCATCGCCGATGCGGTCATCGACTGGTTCGGCGTCGACTGGCACGTCGAGATCGTCGAACGCTGGACCGCCGCGGGCGTGCGCTTCGCCATCCCCGGGCATCCGGGGCCGGGGGCGGCCGCCGCGGCCGGGGGAGTGCTCGCCGGCCTGACGGTCGTCGCGACGGGCTCGCTCGAGGGGTACACCCGCGAGGGCGCCCAAGAGGCGATCATCGCCGCCGGGGGCAAGGCCGCCTCGAGCGTGTCGAAGAAGACCGACTTCGTCGCGGCGGGTCCGGGTGCCGGTTCCAAGCTCGCCAAGGCCGAAGACTTGGGGCTGCGGATCCTGGACGCGGCGCAGTTCCGCGTGCTGGTCGAGCAGGGGCCCGCAGCGCTGGACGCCGCGACCGGCGACACCGGGACCGAGACCGCGCCCGCGGAGTAGAGCGGCCCGCCCGCGCGTCAGTCGGCGAGGATCCGCTCGCGCACCTGCCGACGCAGCACCTTGCCGATGAGCGAACGCGGCAGGTCGTCGACGACCACGAGGCGCTTGGGCACCTTGTAGGGCGTCAGAATGCTCCGCGCGAACGCACGCACGGCCTCGGCGTCGAACTCGCCGGGCGTCGCGGGCACGACGGCCGCCACCACCGCCTCACCGGCGTGGGCGTCCGGCACCCCCACCACCGCGACATCGGCGACCGAGGGGTGCTGACGAAGGACGTTCTCGACCTCCGTCGGCGCGACGTTGAACCCGCCCGTGATGATGAGTTCTTTGATGCGATCGACGATGCGCACGAAGCCGTCCTCGTCGATCGTGACGATGTCGCCGGTGCGGAACCACCCGTCGACGAAAACCGCCTCGGTCTCGTCCGGCTTGCCGTAATAGCCCGAGAACACCTGCGGTCCACGCACGAGCAGTTCACCGCGTTCGACGTCGGTGCGGGGGTCGTCGGGATCGACGACGCGGCATTCCGTACCCGGCAGGGGCAGCCCCACCGTGCCGGCGACGCGGTTGTCGGCGACGGGGTTGGCCATGAGCACGGGGGAGCACTCGCTCAGTCCGTACCCCTCGACGAGATAGCCGCCCGTCGCGCGCTCGAACGGCACCACCAGGTCGTGCGGGAGCGCCATGGCCCCCGAGATGGCGATGTCCGTCCCCGCGAGCGACACCCCCTTGTCGTTCGCGGCCTTGAGCAGCCGCTCGGCGATCGGCGGGACGAGCGGGAGGAAGGTCGCGGGATGCCGCTTCGTCACCGCGAGCACCAGGTCGGGGTCGAACTTGGGGAACAGCACCAGCCGCGCGCCCATCGACATCGCGAACGTCAGGCACAGCGTCAGCCCGTAGGCGTGGAACATCGGCAGCACCGCGTAGACGACGCAGCCCTCGCCGCGGACGATCTGAGGCGTCCACGCCTGCGCTTGAGCGGCGTTCGCGAGCAGGTTGGCGTGCGTGAGCATCGCGCCCTTGGGGGTTCCCGTCGTGCCGCTGGTGTACTGGATGATCGCCAGGTCGCCCGAGGCCGGCCGCGGATGCGTCTCGGGCAGCGGGTCGTGCCGCACCAGGTCGTCCCAGGCAACGGCATCCCGTGTCTTGGCGTACAGCGCGGCGCGGGATTCGCGCGCCTTGACCACCGGCAGGCGAAGCGCCAGGCGCGTCGTCCACGGCATGGCCCGCGTGACGTCGACCGAGACGAGCGTGTCGACCCGCAGGTCGGCGGGGAACTCCTGCACGGTGGCCACCACCTTGCTCCACACGATCGCGTGCTTCGCGCCGTGGTCCTCGAACTGCTTGCGCAGCTCACGCGGGGTGTAGAGCGGGTTGTGCTCGACGACCACCGCGCCCAGGCGCAGCACGGCGTAGAACGCGACGATGTGCTGGGGGCAGTTGGGCAGCACGATCGCCACGGGGTCGCCCGCGCGCACGCCGTGCGCGGCGAGGGCCGCGGCGACGCGGGCGATGTCGGCCGAGAGCTGCGCGTACGTGGTCTCGCGGCCGAAGAACTGCAGGGCCGGGGCGTCGGGGTAGTCGCGGGTCGAGGCGTCGACGATGTCGACGAGCGAGCCGCTCACGGGCGCCAGGTCTTCGGGCACCCCCGCGGCATAGCTCGAGGTCCAGGGGCGCGGCGGTTCGAAGCTCGTCACCCCGCCAGCCTAGGCCGAGCCGCGCCCGGGCCGCCGCCCCCTCCACAGGCGGCGACGGTGCCGAAGGAGGGTGAGGGGGCGGTCGCGGCGGGCGCGGCGAACTAGGATTGGCGGGTGTCTGAAATCACTCCCGATCTCGTGCGCCATCTCGGTGTGCTCGCCCGGATCCAGTTGAGCGACGAGGAGGTCCAGAGCCTCACCGGTCAGCTGGATGCCATCGTCGACAACATCGCGAAGGTCTCCGAGGTGGCAACGCCCGACGTCGTCGCCACGAGCCACCCGATCCCCCTGAAGAACGTCTTCCGCCCTGACGTGGTCGGGCAGACGCTCACGCGCGAGCAGGCCCTGTCGAACGCGCCGGATCAGGCCGACGGCCGTTTCCGCGTGACCGCGATCCTCGGAGAAGAGCAGTGAGCCGCATGAGTCCCTTCACCCCCGCCGCCGTCGCGAAGGAGGAGGGCCGATGACCGATCTCACCCGCCTGACCGCCGCCGAGCTGGCATCCGCGCTCTCCCGCAACGAGGTGTCGAGCGTCGAGGCGACGCAGGCCCACCTCGACCGCATCGCCGCCGTGGACGGCGGGGTGCACGCCTTCCTCCACGTCAGCGACCACGCCCTCGACGCCGCCGCCGACATCGACCGCCGCCGCGCCGCGGGCGAGCAGCTGCACGAGCTGGCCGGTGTGCCGCTCGCGGTCAAGGACGTCCTGGTCACCACCGACATGCCGTCCACCAGCGGATCAAAGATCCTCGAGGGCTACATGTCGCCCTACGATGCCACGGTCGTCGCTCGATCCCGCGCCGCGGGTCTGATCCCGCTCGGCAAGACCAACATGGACGAGTTCGCGATGGGCTCGTCCACCGAGTTCTCGGCGTACGGGCCCACCCGCAACCCGTGGGACCTCGACCGCATCCCCGGCGGATCGGGTGGCGGTTCGGCCGCGGCCGTCGCCGCGTTCGAGGCGCCGCTGGCCCTCGGTTCCGACACGGGCGGGTCGATCCGTCAGCCGGCGCACGTCACCGGCACGGTCGGCGTCAAGCCCACCTACGGCGGCGTCAGCCGTTACGGCGCGATCGCCCTGGCATCCAGCCTCGACCAGGTCGGTCCCGTGACGCGCACCGTGCTCGACGCGGGCCTGCTGCACGACGTCATCGGCGGTCACGACGCGAACGATTCGACCTCGCTGTCGGACGCGTGGCCGTCCTTCGCCGCGGCCGCCCGCGAGGGCGCGACCGGCGAGGTGCTCAAGGGTCTGAAGGTCGGCGTCATCCGCGAGCTCGACGACCGCGGCTTCCAGAAGGGCGTGTCGGACTCGTTCCGCGCGTCGCTCGCGGCCATGCAGGCGCAGGGCGCCGAGATCGTCGAGATCAGCGCCCCGCACTTCGAGTACGGCGTCGCCGCCTACTACCTGATCCTCCCCGCCGAGGCCTCGAGCAACCTGGCTAAGTTCGACTCCGTGCGCTTCGGCCTGCGGGTGAACCCGCAGGGTGCCGCCACGGTCGAGAACGTCATGGCGGCCACCCGCGACGCCGGCTTCGGTCCCGAGGTCAAGCGCCGCATCATCCTGGGCACCTACGCCCTGTCGGCGGGCTACTACGACGCCTACTACGGCAGCGCCCAGAAGGTGCGCACGCTCATCCAGCAGGACTTCGACGCGGCGTTCGCCGAGGTCGACGTCATCGCGACCCCGTCGGCGCCGACCACGGCCTTCCGCCTGGGCGAGAAGATCGACGACCCGCTGCAGATGTACCTCAACGACGTCACGACGATCCCCGCGAACCTCGCGGGCGTCCCGGGCATCTCGGTGCCCAGCGGCCTCGCCGCCGAGGACGGCCTGCCCGTCGGCATCCAGTTCCTCGCCCCCGCCCGCGAGGACGCGCGCCTGTACCGCGTCGGCGCGGCGCTCGAAGCCCTGCTGGTCGACCAGTGGGGCGCACCGCTCCTCGACAAGGCCCCCTCTCTCACGAACGGAGCGTCGCTCTGATGGCGAAAGACGCCCTGATGGACTTCGACGCGGCGCTCGAGATGTTCGAGCCCGTCCTCGGCTTCGAGGTGCACGTCGAGCTGAATACCGCGACCAAGATGTTCTCGGCCGCGCCGAACCCCGCGAACGACGCGCACCACGGCGCCGAGCCCAACACGCTGGTCGCCCCGGTCGACATGGGACTGCCCGGCGCGCTGCCCGTGGTCAACGCCGAGGCGATCCGTTCGTCGATCAGCCTGGGCCTGGCCCTCGGCTGCTCGATCGCGCCGTCCAGCCGGTTCGCGCGGAAGAACTACTTCTACCCCGACCTCGGCAAGAACTACCAGATCTCGCAGTACGACGAGCCGATCGCCTTCGAGGGATCCGTCGAGGTCGAGCTCGAGGACGGCACCGTCGTCACCGTTCCGATCGAGCGGGCGCACATGGAAGAAGATGCCGGAAAGCTCACCCACATGGGTGGCGCCACGGGTCGCATCCAGGGCGCCGAGTACTCGCTCGTCGACTACAACCGCGCGGGCGTCCCCCTCGTCGAGATCGTCACGAAGCCGATCTTCGGCGCCGAGCACTCCGCTCCCGCCCTGGCGAAGGCGTACGTGGCGACCATCCGCGACATCGTGCGCGGTCTCGGCATCTCCGAGGCGCGCCTGGAGCGCGGCAACCTGCGGTGCGATGCCAACGTGTCGCTGCGACCCCGCGGTCAAGAGAAGCTGGGCACGCGCACCGAGACCAAGAACGTGAACTCGATGCGCTCGGTCGAGCGCGCCGTCCGGTACGAGATCCAGCGACAGGCCGCGATCCTCGCCAAGGGCGGGACGATCACGCAAGAGACGCGTCACTGGCATGAGGACACGGGTCGCACGTCGCCCGGTCGTCCCAAGTCGGATGCCGACGACTACCGGTACTTCCCCGAGCCCGACCTGCTGCCGGTCGTGCCCGCGCCCGAACTGATCGAAGAGCTGCGCGCGGCCCTGCCCGAGCCGCCCGCCGCCCGTCGTCGCCGCCTCAAGGGCGAGTGGGGTTTCACCGACCTGGAGTTCCAGGACGTCGCCAACGGCGGCCTGCTCGATGCTGTGGCCGACACGATCGCCGCGGGTGCCGCCCCGGCCGCCGCGCGCAAGTGGTGGACGGGTGAGATCACCCGCGTGGCCAACGCGCAGGAGCGCGATGCCGCCGATCTCGTGTCGCCCGAGAACGTCGCCGCACTGCAGAAGCTGGTGGATGCCGGCACCCTGACCGACAAGCTCGCCCGGCAGGTGCTCGAAGGCGTCATCGCCGGCGAGGGCACGCCGCAAGAGGTCGTCGATGCTCGCGGGCTCGCCGTCGTCTCGGACGACGGGGCGCTCATCGCGGCGATCGACGACGCTCTGGCCGCTCAGCCCGACGTGCTCGCCAAGATCCGCGACGGCAAGGTCCAGGCCGCCGGTGCGGTCATCGGCGCGGTCATGAAGGCGATGAAGGGTCAGGCGGACGCCGCGCGCGTGCGCGAGCTCGTGCTGGAGCGCGCCGCCGCTCAGTGAGACACCGGATGCCACGGCACCCGCCCGATTCGAGGGTGGGGCCGTGGCATCCGTGCGTCTGCGGAGGTGCTGCCGGGTCGCGCGCAGCGGAACGGCGAGCCTCGCCCGGGGTCGGTGGTGGGCACGAACGCCGACGGATCCGCGGAGGTCGTGCGCATCGCGAAGGTTGTGCGCGGGGCGGGCGCACGGGCGGACCCGATGTCGGAGGTCCGGGAGAGAATGGATGCCATGGGACGCGGTGACGGTACGGGGCGCCTCGTCTCGCGCCCCGACGCCGACGACACGGGCACCGGCATCCTGCACGTCGACATGGACGCGTTCTTCGCCTCGGTCGCCGTGCTCGACGACCCCTCGCTCGCGGGCAAGCCGCTGATCATCGGCGGGTCCGAGGGGCGCGGCGTCGTCTCGAGCGCGTCCTACGAGGCGCGTCGCTACGGGGTGAAGTCCGCGATGCCCGTGTCGATCGCCCTGCGGCTGTGCCCGACGGCGATCGTGGTCAACCCGCCCTATCACCGCTACACAGAGATGTCGCGGCAGGTGATGGCGATCTTCCACGACGTCACGCCGCTGGTGGAGCCGCTGTCGATCGACGAGGCGTTCCTCGACGTCCGGGGCGCGCGGCGACTGTGGGGCAGCCCCGGCACGATCGCGCGCGACCTCCGCGCGCGCGTCAAGGCCGAGACGGGGCTCACCTGCAGCATCGGCGTGGCCGCCACGAAGCACGTGGCCAAGATGGCCTCGACGATCTCCAAGCCCGACGGGCTGCTCGTGGTCGCGGCGGCCGACACCGAGGCCTTCCTGCGGCCCCGCTCCGTGCGGGCGCTGTGGGGGGTGGGTCCCAAAGCCGCCGAGGCGCTGGAGTCCCGTGGCATCCGGCTCATCTCCGACATCCTCGACACCCCGCGCCACGCCCTCGATCAGGTGCTCGGCGCCGCGATGGGGGAGCGGATCTGGCATCTCTCGCGCGGGATCGACGCGCGCGAGGTGCACACCGGCCGCAGCGAGAAGAGCGTCGGCCACGAAGAGACCTTCCACACCGACATCTCGGACACGCGGACGCTGCACGTCGAGCTCCGCCGCCTCGCCGACCGCGTCGGCGCACGTCTGCGCACGCAGCAGTACGAGGCGTCGACGATCTCGATCAAGGTGCGCTTCTCGGACTTCACGACGCTCAGCCGTTCGCGCACGCTCCCGGAACCCACGTCGGTGGGCCAGCGGATCGGCGATGCGGCGATCGAACTGTTCGACGGCATCGACCGGCGCCAGGCGGTCCGCCTGGTCGGGGTGCGGGGCGAGAAGCTCAAGCCCGCGGCCATGGCGGCGACGCTGTGGGACGACGACGCCGAGTGGCGTCGCGTCGAGGGCGCCCTGGACGGGGCGGCGGCCCGGTTCGGGCGCGGCGCGGTGACGCGCGGCTCGCTGCTCGGGCCCGCGCGCGGCGGCGGAGCCCTGCCGACCAATCCCCGCCCGTCGTACGAGCACTGACACGACCCGCCGCCGGGCGCAACGCCCCTGGGCCGGTCGCGGACGGACCGCTACGCTCGGTCCATGCCCAACATCGCACTGGAACTCGGTAAGCAGGCCACGAGCTTCGGAGTCACCTCCGCCTACGGGGAGCAGCAGGACGTCGACGGCGTGCGCATCGTCCCCGTCGCGCTGACCTGGGCCGGTTACGGCGGCGGCTCCGACGAGCAGGGCAACGGCGGCGGCGGGGGCGGCGGCTACACGCTGCCGCTCGGCGCCTACATCCGTCGCGGAGACGACCTGCGCTTCGACCCGAACCTCGTGGCGCTCCTCGCGGTCGGGATCCCCTTCGTGTGGGTGGCCGGTCGCGCCCTCAGCCGTGTCATCCGCGCCCTCAAGAAGTAGCGCGGACCCGGTCGACGACGCCCTCTCCGCCGCGATCGCGACGGTGATGGCGCGCATCGTCGCGGTGGGGGCCGCCAACCCGGCGGTCGTCATCGACGGGCGCAGTGGCGCGGGCAAGAGCTCGCTGGCGCGACGGCTCGTCGCGTCATGGCCGGGCCGTGGTCGCGTGCAGCTCGTCGCCCTCGACGACCTCTATCCCGGGTGGGACGGGCTCGCCGCCGGCGCCGAGTACGCGCAGGAGACGATCCTGCGACCGCACGCGCGGGGGATCATGGGGGTGTGGCAGCGCTGGGACTGGCTCGCCGACGCCCGCGCCGAAGCCCACGCGGTCGATCCCTCGCTGCCCCTGATCGTCGAGGGGGCGGGTCTGCTCACGCCCGAGGTGGCGCGGCTCGCCGACGTGTCCGTCTGGGTCGACGCCCCGACGCCCTCGCGCCGCATGCGCGCCCTCGACCGCGACGGCGAGACCTATCGCCCGCACTGGGACCGCTGGGCTCGCCAAGAGGACGCTCACATCGCGCAGCACGACCCGGCATCCCTCGCCCAGGTCCTCGTCCGCGTCCCCTGAGCGCGGTCGACGCGGTCGTCAGGTGCGGTCCAGCGCCGTCATCAGACCGTCGAGGCGGTAGCCGATCCAGTCGTAGACGCCGAAGCGCGGGTCCTCGGGCTGATGGTCGTCCTCGGTGCGGATGCCGAGACGCTCCGCGAGCACGAGACGCACCGCCGCGAGCGTGCGCATCCACGCGAGCGCCTCGGTCTCGCCCAGGGCGACGGCGATGGTCGCGTCGGGATCGCTCTGCGGATCGAGGTCGCCGCCGTCGCCCCCCAGCGTGCGCAGGACGGTGGCGGCATCCTCCGCCCGCCGTCCGAGCAGGTCGCCGCCGGTGAGGCGCCGGAACTCGCGGCTGGCGGCCGCGTCGTGGGGGTACGCGTCGGGCAGCAGGCGCTCGACGGCGGGGTCGCTGTCGGCGCGTGAGTCGGCGAGCAGATCGCGGAACTGCCCCACGATGCCCGCGAGGTGGAGCGCCTCGAGACCGCTGATCTCTAGGACGACGATGCGTTCGCTCACGCGGGATCCTTTCGGACGGTGGCCCACAGGCCGTAGTCGTGCATGGCCTGCGTGTGCGCTTCCATGACCTCGCGGGGACCACGGGCGACGACGGCGTGACCGTCGTGGTGCACGGCGAGCATGAGCCGGTGCGCCGTCGCCGCGTCGAATCCGAAGTACGTGCGGAAGACATGGCTCACGTAGCTCATGAGGTTCACGGGGTCGTTCCACACGACCGTCTGCCACGACGAGGGCGGCGACGACTCCACCCGACCCTCGAGATCGAGATCGAGGTCGGGAGCGGCGGTGCCCGCCATCAGGCCCATCCCAGTTCGTGCAGACGCTCGTCGTCGATGCCGTAGAAGTGGGCGATCTCGTGAACGAGCGTGGTGTGGATCTCGTCGCGCAGTTCGTCCTCGTCGGCGCACACGGCGAGGTGCGGCTCACGGTAGAGGATGATGCGGTCCGGCAGCTCGCCGACTCCGTAGCGTTCCCGCTCGGTCAGCGCCCAGCCGTCGTAGAGGCCGAGCAGATCGAGGGAGCCGTCCTCGGGGCGGTCCTCGACGACGAACACGACGTTGTCGAGTCCCTCGACCATGTCGTCGGGCAGGCGATCGAGTTCGTCGACGACGAGGCGTTCGAACGCGATCGCATCCATCTCGAGGGCCGGTCGCTCGTCGACGTCGTCGTGCACGCGGGCCTCCCGGGGTTCGACCGGTGATGCGCCGCGGTGTCGGGCCGCGGCATCCGGAGTCGATTCTACGGCGCGCGGGGGCGGCCGTCTCGAACGACGAAGGCCCGGAAGCGATGATCTTCCGGGCCTTCGTCGATGTTGGGGTGGCTAACGGGACTTGAACCCGCGACCCCCGCGACCACAACGCGGTGCTCTACCGACTGAGCTATAGCCACCATGTGTCTTCGGAAGAAGACAACTGAAAGATTATGTCACACGTCGAGCGCGAACGACGACACGGCCGCCTCCGACACCGCTTTCGCCTCGTCGCTGGTCGGCCCGGGCTGCGGCACGAACACCGCGGCGCGGTAGTACGCCAACTCGCGGATCGACTCGCGGATGTCGGCGAGGGCGCGGTGCCCGCCGTTCTTGGCGGGGGCCTGGAAGTACGCCCGCGGGTACCACCGCCGCGAGAGCTCTTTGACGCTCGAGACGTCGACGTTGCGGTAGTGCAGCCAGCGGTCCACGCGCGGCATGTACTTGGCCAGGAACATGCGGTCGGTGCCGATGGTGTTGCCGGCGAGGGGCGCCTTTCCCTCGACCGGCGCGAAGCGCTGGATGTACTCGAGGGTTTGGAACTCGGCATCCGCGAGGCTCACACCGTTCGGGATCTCGTCGAGCAGTCCGGACGAGCGGTGCATGTCGGTGACGAACTCACCCATGTTCGCCAGGGCGGACGCGTCGGGCTTGATGACGATCTGGAACCCCGGGTCGAGCACGTTCAGCTCGAAATCGGTGACGACGACGGCGATCTCGACGAGTTCGTCGACCGCGAGGTCGAGACCGGTCATCTCGCAGTCGATCCAGACGAGCCGGTCGTTCTCGGAGGCGTTTACCATCCCCACAGCTTAGTGATCGCGGGGGAGCGGGGGTCTGGTCCCCCAGACACGATTCGAACGTGTGACCGGCGGATTAGAAGGCCGCTGCTCTATCCACTGAGCTACTGGGGGTCGGGTCCAGGATAGCGACCGGCGGCCCGGGCCCGCACCAGCCCCTGGCGGCGGCCCCGAAGCGGGCGTACCCTCGCGGCGAACGAGAGCAAAGGAGCACTCATGTCGGACACCGCGACACGACGCCTCTGGGTCGCCTACGGCCCCGTGGGCGTCGTCGGAAAGATCCAGAAGGATGCCGAGGGCTATGCCGTCCATATGGCCGGCAAGGACGAACGCCTCGGCGTGTATCCCTCGATGGAGATCGCCAAGAACGCCTTGCACGCGCACCTGAAGCCGGGGAGCGATCGCCCCGAGTTCCGGGAGCACTGAGGACCGCTGTCGGGTGCGGTCCGTCGCGTTCGCACGGGAGCCGCACCCGACGCGTCAGACGCGCGCAGCCGCGCGGGTGCGCGGTGCCGGACGTCGGGTGGCGAGCAGGGGCATCGCGACGTGCACGAGCGGGCCGATGCCGAGCGCGAAGACGACCGTGCCGATGCCCACCGTTCCGCCGAGCAGCCAACCGAGGACGAGGACGCTGCCCTCGACGACCAGCCGGCACGCCCAGATCGGCCAGCCGAAGCGCCCCTGCAGGCCGGTCATCAGCCCGTCGCGCGGGCCGGGTCCGAAGTGCGCACCGATGTAGAGACCGGATGCCACGGCCACCAGCACGACGCCTCCGACGAGCATGAGGGCCTGGGCCCAGAAGACGTCGGGGTGCGGGAGGACGCCCAGGGCGAGCTGCAGGCTCGTACCGACGAGCAGGATGTTGGCGACCGTCCCGATGCCGGGCTTCTGCCGCAGGGGGATCCACAGCAGCAGCACGCCGAGACCGATGATGTTGGTGACCCAGCCGAGGCCGACCCCGGTCACCCGGGCGATTCCCTGGGCGAAAACCGTCCACGGGTCGACACCCAGTCCGGCGGCGACGGTGACGGCGCAGCCGACGCCATAGAGGACGAGACCGATGAGCAGACGGGTGACGCGGGTGACCATGTGAAGATCCAATCACGCGATTGGATCTTGGTGAGGATGCCAATTCCACTATCGTGGACCCATGGATTCGCGGATATCAGCTCGGGCCCTGGCGACGGCTCTCGGCGGGTGGCGGGGGACCGGGCCCGCGTACGAGGCGCTGGCCGACGGCATCCGTCTGCTCTGCCTCGACAACAGGCTGGCCCCGTCCACCGCGCTGCCGGCCGAGCGAGAGCTCGCGGCCGCCCTGTCGCTGAGTCGCACCACCGTGGCCGCGGCCTACCGCAGCTTGCGCGAGACGCGACACATCGAGAGTCTGCGCGGCAGCGGTAGCGTCACCCTGCCGCTGCGCCGGACCGACCCGGGGCGGCACGAGGTCGACGACGCGGCGATCGACCTGCAGCAGGCGAGCCCCGCCGCCTGGCCCGGGCTGCCGGCGGTGATGGCCGAGGTGATGCAGGAGGCTCCGGCGCTCGTCGCGCGCATCGGCTACGACGTGGTGGGCGACGCGGGCCTGCGCGCGGCCATCGCCGCGCACTACGGGGCGCGCGGTCTGCCGACGTCCCCCGACCAGGTGCTGGTGACGACGGGAGCGCAGAGCGCGATCCACCTGATCGCGTCGGTTCTGCTGGGGCGGGCGGATCGCGTCCTGCTCGAGACGCCGACCTATCCGCACGCGGCCGACGCGTTCCGCCGGGTCGGCGCGAGGCTGATCGGCGTACCGGTGGCCTCGGACACCGGGTGGGATCTCGGTCGGGCCGAGCAGACGTTCGCGCGGGCGGCGCCGTCGGTGGCGTACCTGATGCCCGACTTCCACAACCCGACCGGGCGGACGATGACGGCTTCCGAGGTCGAGACCTTCGTCGCGGCGGCACGAGCGGCGGGCACTCTGCTGGTGCTCGACGAGACCACCGCTCAGCTGGACATCGACCGGGTCGGTGGTGCGGCGCCGTTCACCGACGACGAGCGCATCCTGCGCATCGGCTCGCTCGGAAAGACCGTGTGGGGCGGGCTGCGGGTCGGGTG
>NZ_QAJB01000219.1:0-2839 GCF_003061325.1 Microbacterium sp. HMWF026 | reverse complement strand
CTCCCGGACCCCTCCCTCCCGCGCGTCGCTCCCGGATCGCCTCCGCGTACTCGTGCAGCCGCGGCTGCTGGCGTTCCTTCCGGCGTGGATCGCGGTGAACGCGATCCTGGGCACGTGGGTGACGTCGCAGATCACCTTCGTCCTGGCCGGCGATGTGCGGGCGGACGGGCAGCTCTTCCCCGGGGCGTTCCGCGGCGACGAGGCGGGGCTGTCGCTCGTGCTCGGGGTCTACGTGCTGTTCTTCAGCCTGTGCATCGTCGCGTGGGCGTTCTTCATCGGACGCCTCCCCACCGTCCCGGTGCTCTTCGTCACCGTGTCGGGCGCGCTGATCGCCTCGGTCGGCCTGATGCTGGCCAACCGCGGCGCCCCCTGGTTCGTCGCCGTTCCGCTGGTCATGGTAGGGGTGTTCCTCGAGGCCGGCTTCACCCCGGCCGCCCTGACGCACCTGAGCGACATCTCGGCGGAGTTCCGCGACGACCGCGGGCTGATCATGGGCGCGTACTCCGTCGTGGTCGGCGCGGGCTACCTGCTGGGCAACGTGCTGGGCGGGGTGTTCGCCGAGTGGCTTCTTTTCGACGGACTGGCGCTCCTCACGATCGGGTTGGCGATCGTCGCGCTGGTGTCGATCACCGCGATGGCGCTGGTCGAGTCCCGCCACCGCCGCGTCGCCGCATAACCCACCTCACCCGCGCTCGCGCGCCACGATCTCGATGCGGTTGCCCACCCGCCGCGCGACGCACGACGGCAGGTCGATCGGGCCCTGCCCGCGCCAGTCGACGGCGAGACGGGCGACCTCGAGGGTCTGCGCGCGCGTCAGCGAGACGCCGAACTCGCTCTCGACGACATATCGCACGATCCGGTTGCGCAGTGCCGCGGGGTTGGCCGCGAGGGCGGCGACCGAGATCGAGATCCCCGCCTCGGCGTGCTCGACGATGTCCTCGATGGTCTCGTCGATCATGTCCTGGAAGGCCGCGGCATCCTCGCGCAGCTGCTCGGCCGTGCGCGCGAGCGCCTCGGCGACTCCCGGCCCGAGCTCGGCCTCGAGCACCGGCAGCACGCGCTCGCGTACTCGCACGCGCGTGAACGCGGGGTCGACGTTGTGGGGGTCCGACCACGGCTCGAACCCTTCGGCGGCGCACGCCGCGACAGTCGTCGAGCGGCGCACGGCCAGCATCGGTCGCAGCCAGGCCGGGCCGCCGGCATCCCGCCGCTCGGTCGGCATGCCGGCGAGACTCGTCGCGCCCGACCCGCGCGCGAGACCCAGCAGCACGGTCTCGGCCTGGTCGTCGAGCGTGTGCCCCAGCAGGACCGCGTCGGCGCCGGTCTCGGACGCCACCCGCGCGAGCGCGGCGTATCGCGCGGCGCGCGCATCGGCCTCGGGACCGTCCTTCACCGCGACCTCGACCGTCACGACCCGCGCGTCGATCCCGCGCCCACGCGCCGTTTCGACGGCCCGCGCGGCCACGGCATCCGATCCCCGCTGCAGACCGTGATCGACCACGACGGCTTCGACCCGGATGCCGACCCGCCCCGCCTCGAACGCGGTCGCCGCCAGGAGGGCGAGCGAGTCGGCTCCGCCCGAGAGCGCCACGATGACCGCTCCCGTGCGTCCGTCGAGCGCCGTGCGCACGGCGCGGCGCACCTCGGCGACGGCGGGGTCCAGGCCCGGGCGGTGATCCATCCCTCCACGCTAGCGGCGAGGCCGCGTGCGTCGCCGCGCATCGCGCCGCCTCTCGCCGCCAGGCCGCTCCGACTAGGCTGGGCCGCGGAAATCCACAGATCTAAGGAGCACGAGTATGGGCGCGTACGACGCCGTCATCGAGATCCCCCGCGGCAGCCGCGTGAAGTACGAGGTCGACCACGGCACCGGCCGCGTCTACCTCGACCGCATCCTCTACACGGTCTTCGGCTACCCGGCCAACTACGGCTTCTTCGAGAACACCCTCGGCGAGGACGGCGACCCGCTCGACGTGCTCGTGCTGCTCGACCGCGACCTGCACCCCGGCATCCTCGCCAAGGTGCGCCCGGTCGGCGTGCTCAAGATGAGCGACGAGGCCGGCGGCGACGACAAGGTCGTCGCGGTGCTCGCGAAGGACCCCCGCTGGGACCACATCCAGGACGTCGGCGACATCGACGAGTGGACCAAGAAGGAGATCTCGCACTTCTTCGAGCACTACAAGGACCTCGAGCCCAACAAGTGGGTCAAGGTCGACGAGTGGGCGGATGCCGCCGAGGCCGAGCGTCTGGTGGCCGAGGCCTTCACGCGCTTCGAGGATCACGACGAGCAGACCCGCACGCAGGGTGAGGGCGAAGCGCCCAACACGCTCTGACCTGACGCGCAGACGAAGAAACCCCCGGTCCGTGGACCGGGGGTTTTCTCGTGCTCTCGATCAGACCGAGACGCCGCGGGCGCGCAGCCACGGAGCGGGGTCGGTCGTGCCGCCGCCGGGAGGGTAGACCTCGAAGTGCAGGTGGCATCCGAAGGAGTTGCCGGTCTGCCCGGTCGCGGCGATCTGCTGCCCGGCCTCGACGCGCTGGCCGTACGACACGTAGATCCCGCCGTTGACGATGTGGCCGTAGCCGGTGCCCGACCCGTCGTCGTGCTGGATACGGACGTAGTTGCCGAAGCCGCCGTTGACACCGGCGTACGTCACGCGACCCGCGGCCGCGGCGTAGATCGGCGACCAGCAGCTCGCGCCGAAGTCCAGACCCAGGTGCCAGGTGCTCGCGCAGTAACTGGAGTTGCACTGCCCGGAGCGGGGGCCGTAGCCCGACGACGTGTAGGCCGAGGACGGACGCGCCCAGCCGCCGCCGCTGACGCTTCCGCCGCCACCACCAC
>NZ_QAJB01000021.1:0-4036 GCF_003061325.1 Microbacterium sp. HMWF026 | reverse complement strand
GCCGTGGGCGGCGGGACGCGGGCCATCGGCATCCACTCCCCCGCGCTGACCCTGCTCGAGGCGTGCGGTGCCACCGACGGGATCCGGGCGCGCGCCGTGCGCATCGGCCGCGGCGAGGCGCGGGCCGACGGCCGTGTGCTGGCCGAGATCCGCTTCGACCGGCTGCGCGCGCGGCATCCGTACGTGGCGGCTCTGCCGCAGTCCGACACCCTCGAGGTGCTCACCGCAGTCGCCCCTCCCGTGCGGCACGGTGTCCGCATCGCCGCGCTGCACGAGGAGCGGTCGGGCGTCCGCGCCGTGACCGCGGCGGGCGAAGACCTGCGCGCCGAGGTGGTGGTCGTGGCATCCGGGTGGGCCGGACGCGAGCTCGTCTACCGCCCCGGCGCGGTGCGCACGCACCACTACCCCGACCGGTACGCGATGGCCGACGTCGCGGCGCCGGGCGGCCCGATCGCCCGCGTGCACCTCGAGCGCGGCGGGGTCGTCGAGTCGTTCCCCCTTCCGGACGGTCGTCGACGGCTCGTCGCCTGGGCGGGGGCCGCGGAGATCCCGGATGCCGACGCCTTCCTGCGCGAAGCCGTCGCCGCGCGCACGGGGGTCGAGGTCGACATCGCGGGGGCCTCGACGTTCGGCGTCCGCCGCGCGGTGGCCCCGGCCCTGCGTCGCGGGCGGGTCGTCGTGATTGGCGACGCGGCCCACGAGGTGAGCCCCATCGGCGGGCAGGGGATGAACCTCGGCCTGCTCGACGCGCTGACGCTCGCGCCGCTGCTCGCACCGTGGGTCCGAGCCGGCGACGACACCCCCCTCGCGGGCTGGGAGCGGGATCGCCTGGCCTCGGCCCGGCACGCCGCGCGCCTGGCGTTCCTCAACACGCTGCTCGGCCGGGCCGCGGCTCCGGCCGCTCACCGTGCGCGGTCGGCGGCGCTGCGCGCCGTGCTTCGCGGGGCCGGCGGCGCGGGGTTCACGCGGGCCTACGCGATGCGTCTGGACCGCGCCGCGCCCGGCACCTGACCGCGCGGCCCGGCTCACGCTCGCACAGCCTCCCGCCACGGCACCTCGGCGGCCGCGGCCGCCGGCTCAGGCGACGACGAGCTGCGCCGCCAACAGCAGCGCCGCGAACATCGTCAACTGGAACACCGCGCGGCCCGGCGGCCGCACCCCCACCAGCACGACGGTGACCACGGCGACCGCGACCACCGCGGCGAAGAACACGAGGCCGCTCACCGTGACCCCCGACCCGAGCAGCACGGCCAGCGCACCCACGACGATCCCGGCCGCGGCCACGAGCACCGACGCCCGCGCCCCCAGGCGGTGCGGGAGTCCCCGCACGCCGGTGCGGCGATCGTCGTCGAGGTCGCGCACGACGTTGGTCAGGTGCACGGCGGCGCCGAGCGCGGCGCCCGCGAGCGTCGCCCACGGGGCGGCGAGCACCGGCATCCCGGACGACAGCGTCGCGAACGAGGGGAACAGCCCGAAGCTCAGCAGGAACGGCGCGATCGAGAACGGCGTCGACTTCAGACCCGCGTTGTACGCCCACGCCGACGCGAGCGCGATGGCGTGGGCGGCGAGCAGGCCCGGTCCCAGCGGCAGCGACAACCCGAGGGCGACGACGACGGCGCCGATCGCGACACCCAGGGCGCGTTCGGGCGACACGGCGCCCCCGGCGATGGGCTTGTCGGTGCGCCCGACGGCGGCGTCCCGCGCCCCGTCGATCGCGTCGTTCGACAGGCCCACCGACACCTGTCCGGCGAAGACGGCGATCACCAGCAGGACCAGCCGCGCCGGTTCGACCCCCGCCGCGAGGCCGAGCGCGAGCGAGAGCACCGTCACCACGAGCGTCGGTCCGGGATGCGTCGCGCCCCACAGCGCACGGATCGCCGACGTCTGGTTCGCGGCATCCGTCACGCCGACGACGCTACCGCGCCCGGGCATCGCGAGAGGTCAGTGGGCACCCGCGGCGAGCGCGAGGGCGACGGCTCGGTGGATGCCGCGCGTCCACGCCCCACCGTGCCCGGGCAGGACGACGGGGGCGCCGGTGGCGGTCAGCGGGGTGAGGGCGGCGAGAGCTTCCGCGCTGTCAGCGGTGGCCGCGCGGGCGACGATCTGCGGACCGGCGCGTCCGGTATAGGGATCGAGGGTGACCAGCGCGTCACCCGTGAAGAGCAGTCCCCGGTCGGGAAGGTGGAAGGCGACGTGGCCGTGGGTGTGTCCCGGAGTGGCCAGCGGGACGAGCCCCCCGCGAGTGGGTCGACCGGGCACGATGTCGCCGCGCGCGTCGACCCCGCGCACCGCGAGGGCGCCGGCGAGCGTCATCCGGAACAGGATCGGGATGCCGCCCGGATGGGCGATCGGATACAGTCCCCGACTCGCCTCGCGGTCGTAGCGGTAGGGATGGCGGACGAGCTCGACGTCCGCCGCGTGCACGTGGATGGGGACGTGGTGCTCGCGCTGCAGCCGCTCCAGGGTGCCGACGTGGTCGAAGTGCCCGTGCGTCAACAGCACTCCCGCCAGGTCGTCGGGGAGGGATCCGAAGGTTGCGAGCGCGCGTTCGAGCAGCGGCCAGCTGCGTGGAAGACCCGCGTCGATCAGGACGATCCCCTCGTCCGTGGCGACGAGATAGCTGTTCGTCTCGGCGCGGGTGATCATGACGACCCCCTCGGCGACCTCGCGGATGCCGTCGGTCGTGCGTCCGGCGGAGGCGGTCTCACGGGTCGTCATGCCGCCACCCTCCGGTCGGGGCGGTCGTCGGGGCGACGGGGTTGCGGGACCCGGCGACGGGAGCTATCGCGCGCGTCCGCTCCGCCGCCAGGGTCTGCGGGGTCCGAGGCGGTCGACGCCGGCACCCCGCGCCCCGCCGGAGCCGCGTCAACCCCCGCGGCGTTCCGACCGACCGGGCCTAGCGTCGCCCCGCACCCGCGGCATCCGCCCGCACCCCACCCGAGGAGCTCCCATGCCGCAGCAGGTCGTCGTCGTCACCGGAGGATCCCGCGGTATCGGCCGGGCGACGGCCCTGCGCTTCGCGCGACGCGGTGCGCGCCTCGTGCTGGTCGCCCGCGACGAGGTCGCCCTCGCCTCGGCGGCGGCCGACTGCCGTGCGGCCGGCGCCGAGGTGCACACGGTCAGCGTCGACCTCGCCGAACCCGACGGCCCGCAGCGCGCAGCGGACGCCGCGGTCGAACGCTTCGGCCGCATCGACGTGTGGATCGGCTCGGCCTCGGTGTTCTCGTACGGGTCGGTGGAGGACACCCCGGATGCCGTGCGCGACCGCGTCATCGAGACCAACCTCGTGGGGCACATGCGCGCCGCGCGGGCCGTGGTCCCGTACTTTCGGGTCGGCGGGGGCGGCACGATCGTCTTCGTCGGATCGCTGTACTCGCAGGTGGCGGGTCCCTACGTCTCGTCGTACGTCGCCGCCAAGCACGGTCTGCTCGGCTTCGCGCGATCGCTGCGGCAGGAGATGCTCGGGCACCGCGGCATCCGGGTCAAGATCGTGCTCCCCGCGAGCATCGACACCCCCATCTACCGTCGAGCCGCGAACGCGACGGGGCGGACGCCTTTCCCCCTGCCGCCGGTGGTCTCGGCGGAGCGCGTCGCCCGGGCGATCGAGAGGGTGGTCCGGGGCCGGCGCCTCGAGGTCGGGGTGGGGGCGGCGCAATTCGTCACCCGCCCGTTGCGCGTCCTCGCGCCGCGGGTGTTCGACCGGTTCATCCGCGCCCTGCAGCGCTCGCTCGGCCTGCGTCGTCGTCCCGCGCCCGCGACCACGGGTGCCGTGCTCGGCGCCCACCACGACGAGGGGGCCGTCAGCGGCGGCTGGGCGCGCGTTCCCCTGCGCCGACCCCACTGACGACCCCGGCCGCTCAGGCCGTCTCGAACCCCTCGCGCTGGGTGTTCTCGTCGGCGACGCGCACGCCCCAGCGGTACGCCAGCTTGCCGCCGAGCCACCCCGAGATCCCGAGTCCCGCGGATGCCACGACGCTCAGGGCGAAGGCGACGAGCGGCACGCGGCCCAGGTCGAGCAGGCGCACGACCAGTCCGA